>NZ_LOHX01000304.1 GCF_001559775.1 Streptobacillus felis
AACTTAATTATACAGAAAAGAAAGAGGTGATTCAAGGATTTTTTTAAAATCCCGAATCACCTTTTTTTATTATTTAGTTCGTTTTAAAAATATACTTATTTGACATAATGATATAGTTATAGTAGATGTAATAATAGCAATAATAAAAATAGTTTTATTAGATTCTATATTTAATAATCCATTTGGTAAATAAGTGTATATTGATTTATGTATACTATCACCAAAATATATACCTGCAGAAAAGAATGCTTGGAATATTCCCATACTAATATTTCTATATTCTTTGTCAAAATATTGTAATGTAATTGATATTATAGAAGTATATATTAGTCCGTATCCAAATCCATTAAATATATATGATAAAAATACTATTTTTGGATTATTATTTAATATTACTAAGATATAAAACATTATAGTTGAAATAATACCAATTTGTAAAATTCTTTCTATATTATATTTTTTTATTAAATATGTTCCAACTAGTATACTTGCAATTAGTTGAGGAGCTGCAAACATTACATCGTTATATGCAAGTAATAATGGCTGCATACCTATACCTTTATTGTAAACTATCATATTTGGTCCACTAGTTGCAAATTTTACAAAAGATTGCATAAATGCAATTACACAAATATATATAAAAGCTTTATTATTTAATACATTTTTTACCTTAGTTATAGAAAAAGGTATTTTTTTATGTTCTATATCTGTAATAAATGAAGTTAATATTAAAGTAATAAATGCAATAATAGTTGATAATAACCATAATAATGAATAATTTTTTATATCACCAGATGTTCCTATATATTGTATAGGAGCAGCTATAAATTCAGCAAGTAAAGGGGCTGTTGCAAGTATAGATGTAGATACTGCAGCCTGTTCCTTAGAAAATGTTTCTGAAAATATTACATTAAATATTGCTAGCATTGAAGCACAGGCACCCATAGACATAGATGAAATATATAAAGTTGTATATCCTGGTTTAAAGTAAACTAGGATTGAAGCTATCATCATAAATATCATACCAAGTTGAATAAAAATTCTCTTTCTATCTAATAAATCACTTATGAAAAATAGTGGAAGTCTTAGTATAAAACTTATTAATCCATATGCTGCTGTAATTTGGGTTGCAATAGCTATATCTAATCCTAGTCCTCCTATTTCAACGATATCTATAGCATAAGCCTTTCTATAAGCTCTTATTATACTAACACTAGACCAGAATAATACTAGTATCCAGAATATAATAATTTGTTTTTTTGTTAACTTATATTTCTTCGTTAAAAAATAGACTAAAAATAATATAATAATAATCATAATTACTGAAGAAATAATTTTTGGATTTAACATATAATAAATCTCTCCTTCTTTAATTTTATAGACTATTATACAGCTTTTTACTATTTTATTCAAGTAGGGACTAGAAAAAAAGAGATAAATTTGCTAAACTTATACTAAAGGAATAAAAGGAGTATTGGTATGAAAAAATATATATTATTATTAATTTTAATTCTATCTTCATATACTTATTCGAAAGAAGTAAAAGGATTTACAACTTATTTAACAAGTAATGAAATAAAAAAAATAGAAAAACAAGAAAATATAAATGAATATTTAGAAAAAGAATATTCAGGTAAGTATTATGCTGAAATTTTGGAAGATGCGATAAATATTTACCCTAGAGTACAGTATATTAAAATTAATTCTAAAAAATATAATATGAATAGTATTTTAAAAGCATTACCAGATATATATATAGGTAAAATACTTAGAGATGTAGACTTTTTATTTGATCCAAAAACTATAGAATTATTAAATGAACAAGAAATACTTAACCTTTACTATAGAGTTGTAATAGATAAAGATGGTACTGTGGGTGTAGTAATTGATGAAGTTAATGAAAATAGTGATGAAATATACACTGATGTTAGTATTAATAACATGGAAAGTGTAGCTACTTTTAATTATACTAAAGGTAATTTTAGAGATAATGATGTTCTAAATTTTGATACTAAAATATATTTTAAAGATATTAAAGCAGATATAAAAGCAAATTATTCAATATATAATTTTAAGAGAAATGAAAAATATATTTTTAGTGGAGGTCTAGATAAAGAAGACGGCCTATTTTTAAAAGCTGAAGCACAAAAATATGCATTAAGTAATAAAATTAGTTCTTATGAATATTTTATTAAACCTAATGTTAGTTTTAAATATTCATATTTGGATACACATAAAATAAATTTAGTTATGGGTATGGACTATAAAATGAAAGTTATTTCAGGATTGAAACTTAATCTTAATACAAATATTAATTATGAAAATAGATTTTTAACTAACGACTATAATATATTTTTTGAAAGTAGACTAAATTCTTCTGTCGATCTTTCAAATAATGCAAAACTAAATAATGAACTTTATTTAAAATTTGCAACTATACCTTTAAAAGAAAAATATAAAATAAAAGTATATGATGCAAAAATAATAGAAGATAATGAAATAGGTGGAGATTTAGCATTTATGTTTAAGACTAATGTAGATAGTTTTAAAATACTTGATTCACAACTATATTTCTTTAATGATTTAATAGTTTATCAAAATTATACAAAGAATGTTAAGTTTACAGATGGTTTGGGAGTAGGTATAAAAAGTAAATTCTTACCTGTAGATTTAAATGGATATTTAGGATTGGGATTTAATTCAAATAAAAAAGTAGGATTATTAGCAGGTTTAAATGCTGGTATTAAATTTTAATGTGAGGTAAAAAATGGAAAGTAAATTAGCAAAAATTATTGCAGATATAGAAAAAAATAATAAGGTTGACTATAATACATTATTTATTAGAAAAGATTTAACAGATTTAGATGTTTTAGGAACAGTAGTATATTGCTTGAAAAATAATATAGATGATGTTACAGAATCTTATGATTTAAATTATTCAGAAATTGAAAATTCATATTTTAATGATGGTGAAGTAGAGGATTTTCTTAAAAATTACAATGAAAATGAAGATGATTATCAAGATGATGTTTTAAATGAATTTGTAAAAATTGCCATACATGAAAGTATAAAGAATACTAAAATAAACTTTTCGTTTAGTGATATTAAACAAGAAGCATTACTTGCTGTAATTAAATTCAAAAATGAATTTTATGAAAAACTTTCAAAATCATATGATTTAGAGTTTGTAAAAAATATTGTAAGACTATATATTAGAAGATATATAATAAGTTATCAATATACAGAACTATCAAATTATTCTGAACAAGAATACCTTTCATTACTATATATTAAAATTAGTAGCGAATTAAGTGAAGGAGAAAAGTTAGAAGATATATTAAACAGAATAGGTATAAGTAAAGAATACTATGAAAATTTAGTAAATGTGTATGAAAATAAAGAATTTTCTTTAACATATGATGAAATTAAAGAAGAGACAGAAAGAATTAAAAGAAAATATGAAATAGCTTTAAATACTAATAGATTAACGTTTTTAGAAGAAACAATACTTTCTATGTATTTAGGTGTTGATGGAACAAAGTTATCAGTTCAAGAAATTGCTAAAAAAAATAATACAGATAAAAAAAGTATACAAGAAATAATAAATACGAGTATATTTAAATTATCACTAATATATAACTTTGATGTATTAAATGATTTAGAAAGAATATATTCTGATTTGGAGGGTATTAATGATAAACTTATCTAAATTAGTTAAGGAATTTGAAGAAATGTTTCCTAGAGAACTGGCTGAAGAATGGGACAACGTTGGACTTTTAGTTGGAGATATTAGAAAAAAAATTAATAAAGTAATGGTTTGTTTAGATATAACTAAAGAAGTTGTTGATTTTGCAGTTAAAGAAAATGTAGATTTAATTATTTCTCATCATCCATTCATATTTAAAGGACAAAAGAAAATATTACAAGATACTATTATAGGATCTAAGATTATAGATATAATTAAAAATGATATAGCAGTATATTCAGCACATACTAATGTTGATGCTGCTAAAGGTGGCTTAAATGAATATATTTTACACAAAATGAAATTAGAGGGTGAAATATTAGATGGAGATTTAATAGCTCTTAGAAGATTTAATTTAAAAGAAAAGACTACTATAGAAGAAATAATTACTAAAATAAAAGTAAGTTTAAATATAGAAAATGTAAGATTAAGTAGAGCTAATGATAATAGATTGGTTAAAAAAATTGCAGTAACAACAGGAGCTGGAGATTCGTTTATTCCATTAATTAGAGGGAAAGTTGATTTGTTTATAACTGGAGATTTAAAACACCATATTTCACTTGATATGGGTGAAGAAAATCTACATTTATTAGATATAGATCACTATGGTAGTGAGAAAATGGTAGTAGATTTATTTGAAGAAAAAATTAGACAAATAGATGAAAGTTTAGAAATTTTAAAATTTGATTCAAAAGAAGTATTTGAATATTTATAAGGTAAGTTTATACTTGCCTTTTTTACTTTTTTATTATAAAATAAATATATTGGTATCCCAGTTAATCGCAAGATTTATCTTGAGGAAAGTCCAAACTTCATAGAGCAATGGTGGCAGTTAACGACTGCTGGGAGTAATCCTAAGGAAAGTGCAACAGAAAGTAAACCGCCTATAAGGTAAGGGTGAAAGGGTGAGGTAAGAACTCACCAGAGATATAGGAGACTATATTTGCTTGTAAACCCCACCAGAAGCAAGAATGAAATAAAAGATTATGGGGCTGCTCGTCCTTCTTTTGGTTATTCGCTCGAGTTTGTATGTAAATACAAGCCTAGAAAAATGATTAACAAATACAGAATTTGGCTTATAGGGGTGCCAATTTTTACCAATATAAAATAAAAAAAATATATGTACCACAAACTTTTACTTTTGTTAAAAGTTTATAGGTACTTTTTTAATATAAGGAAATAATATAACTATCTTAATTAATTGACAAAAAGTTTAAGAAAGGTTATACTAGTATAGTAAATACTAGATAAATTGTTGTTTTAAAACATATGTATTTAATAAAAAAATAGGAGTATTATGAAGAATATAACAGGAATATATTTACACATACCTTTTTGTAATAAAAGATGTCACTATTGTGATTTTCATGTATTTGTAAATATGAATGATAAAATAGAAAAATATGTTGATTATTTAATTAAGGAAATAAATCTTTATCCTAAATTTAAATATGATACTATATATTTTGGTGGAGGAACTCCTTCACTTTTAAATGAGTTTCAAATTAAAAGAATATTAGATAGTTTAGATAAAACTGGTGATGTAGAAATTACACTAGAATTAAATCCTAGTGATATGGATATAAAAAGATTAAGAAAAATTAGAGAAGCTGGAATCAACAGATTAAGTATAGGAGTACAAAGTTTTAATGATGAAATGCTTAAGTTTATGAATAGAGATCATAGTTCAGATAAAGCAATAGAGACATATAATAATGCAAGAAGTGTTGGATTTGATAATATTTCTTTAGACTTAATATTTTCTGTCCCAGGTCAGGATATGCCTATGCTTGAAAATGATTTAGTAAAATTTTTAGAACTTTCTCCAGAACATCTTTCTATTTATTCTTTAATATGGGAAGAAGGTACTAATTTTACAAGGAGGTTAGAGAAAGGTGAATTAAGAGCTGTAGATGAAGATTTAGAAGCAGATATGTTTTTAAAAATTCAGGAAAAATTAAATGAAAATAATTATGAACATTATGAGATTTCTTCTTTTTGTAAAAAAGGAAGAGAAAGTAAACATAATATTAAATATTGGGATAATACAGAATATGTAGGAGTTGGAGTTAATGCCACTAGCTTCTATGACGGTAAAAGATTTGCAAAAGTAAAATCTTTATCTAAGTATTATAAGCTAATAGATCAAAATATTATACCTATAGAAGAAAAAACTATAGAAATAGTAGATGAAGTTGAACTTGAAAACTTAAAGTACATACTTGGTTTAAGAATGCTAATAAAGGGTGTAGAGTACACATATAATGAAAAAATTGAAAAATTAATAAAAAGAGGGTTAATAGAAAAATTTGAAAATAGAATTAGACTTACTACAGAGGGTATGCTTTTATCTAATGAAGTATTTGTTGAATTTGTATAAGGAGTAAATGTGGAAAATAAAAAAAGATATTATTTAGGTATATTATTTGTATTACTATCAGCGATAGGTTTTTCAAGCTTACAAATGATAGTTAAAATGTTACCAAATGTTTCAGTAGCTAGTAAATTATTTTATAGAAATGTAATAATTACTATAATAACATATATTTTAATGAAGTTAAGAGGTGTTAGTTGTAAGATTGAAAAAAGTGAATGGCCATTACTTACAGCAAGGGTTATTTTTGGTATACTAGGTGTAATAATCAGTTTTTATACACTTACATATATATTACTTGCAGATTCAACAACTATACAGAAATTATCTTCTTTTATAGTCCTAATATTCTCATATTTTTTCTTTAATGAAAAATTTACTAAAATACAATTCATGGCCCTAGTATTTTCATTTATAGGAGTAATACTAATAGTTAAACCTGGTAGTTCAAGTTTTTCCTTTGGATATATACTTGCTATACTAGGTGCATTTTGTTCTGCATCTGCTTATACTTGTATAAGAGCAATAGGATTAAGAAAAAAAGTAGATCCTTTACTTACAGTTTTCTACTTTTCTTTAGCTAGTACAATATTTTCATTTCCATTTGTTATAGTTAATGGAATTAATTTTGATTTAAGAACTATGTTACTTTTAATAGGTATAGGAATTTTTGGATCTATAGGTCAATTTGGAATCACTTTTGCATATAATTTTGCGCCAGCTAAAGAAATTTCAGTTTTTGAATATTCTCAAGTAATAATTTCATCTATTTTAGGATTTGTATTTTTATCTGAAGTTCCAGATAAATTTAGTATAATGGGATATATAATTATAATACTTGTTGGTATATTCATGTATAAATATAATTTAAATAGGGAGATAAAAAATGATAAATAAAATGTTATGGGATAGAAGGTGGAGATTGTTACTTATATTTATTTTAAATATAGTAGTATTTCTATTTATAATCTTACCTTTGGATTATTTAGGCTCTATTGTCGATGGTGTTAATAATAAGACTATGGGTGTAGATGAAATAAAATATAAGGTAATACTTATGTTAGTAATGGGTATAGCCTACTATATCATACAAGGAGTGTATGAATATTTTACTTTTATAAGTTATGATGAGAGTTTGTTGGAAATTCAAAAGCAAATATTAGATAAGGTTTTAAAACAAAATCCAGAAATTTTACAAAAAATAAGTGTTGGAGAAATAATGAGTAGACTTACTGGAGATGTAGAAGAATATATTTCACCTTTTTTATCTTGGGGAATATACTGTTTTACTAAGGGTATTTTAGGTGTAATAATGATATTTATTTTTATATTGTTTAAGATAGATTTAGTCTTTGTTATACTAATTAATATACCTTATCTAATTGCAACATATATTATTGTAGCTCAAAAAGAAAAATATGATAAGTTATATAAAGAAATGACTAATAACTTTGATGATGTGTCAGATAAAACTTTAGAAAGCATTAAGGGTGTAAGAATAGTTAGATCATATAATATGTTTTCAAAATTAAGAGAAGAGTTTAAAGAAAAAATATTAAAATATGCAAGTTCAAATTTACAGTACAATTTAAGAGGTATTTACTCTCACGGATTAAATATACTTGCAGTTGGATTTTCATATTTTGTTTTAATTATATATGGTTATTATCAATATAGTCGTGGTAACATTACTTTTGGAACTATAATTTCAGTATCACTTGTAATGTTTTTAATGCCATGGCCATATACAGTTTTTGCAAGCTTTTTCTTGTCTAAGTTTGATTTAAATTTAGGTGTAAATAGGGTTAATGATATTCTTAATCTAGAAGATAGTAAATTAATAAATGAAAAAGGTAAGGATTTAAAATTTTCAGAAAAAATAGAATTTAAGAATTTTGCTTTTTCATATGAAGGTAATAAAAATGTACTTAATAACATTAACCTAGTTATAAATAAAGGGGAAACTTTAGGTATAGTTGGAAAAACTGGTAGTGGAAAAACAACTTTTATAAAACAACTTTTAAGATTTTATGAAAGTACTAAAGGCATATATATAGATGGATTACCTATAGAAGAATATAAATTAAAATCACTAAGATCAAATATAGGATATTCACCTCAAGAATATTTCATTTTTTCTAAAACTATAAAAGAAAATGTTCTATTTAATAGAGAACTAGAAGATAAATTGGATTATGCATTAGAAGTTGCAGATTTAAATAAAGATATAGTAGGATTTAAAGATGGAATAGATACTCTAGTTGGAGAAAATGGAGTTTCATTATCTGGAGGACAAAAACAAAGATTATCTATTGCAAGAGCTATAATTAATAATCCAGAAATATTAATATTTGATGATTCTTTATCAGCTCTAGATATTAAGACAGAGAAAAATATAATAAAAAGATTAAATGAAAATAGAAAAGGTAAAACTAATATCATAGTTTCTCATAGAATAAGTAGTGTAATAAATGCTGATAATATAATAATACTTTCTGATGGTATTATTGAGGATATGGGAAAACATGAAGAACTATTACTTACTTCTAAATGGTATAGAGAACTTTATGAATACCAAAATAAGAAGGAGGTAGAAGATGAAGAATAAAAATTATTTATTTGATTTTTTTAAATTTACTATAAAAGCAAAAAAAGAATATGTTCTAGGAATAATTGCTCTTCTATTAGGTATGATATTTGAAGTTTCAGCAATAAAGTTAATTGCTAAGGCTTTTGATGAAAATAATAATAAATTAGAATTAAATAAAGCTTTTAATTTCGCTATAGGTATAGCAATAGTTTATATAATTTTTAAAATATTAGAAGCTATTTTACTTGTTTACAGAAAGAAAATGTTACAAATTGCAGCGAATATAGTCTATACTAATGTTCAAATTTTAGTATATGATCATGTTCAAAATCTACCTATTAAATATTTTGATGATATGCCTGCAGGATCTGTTTTATCAAAAATAACATCTGATGTTAGATCTATTAAACATTTCTTTGCAGAAACACTTTTATCTACAGTAGTTGTATTGGCACAACTAGTAATAATTTATACTGTAATGCTATATATCAATTGGAAGTTATCATTAATTTTATTAATATACCTTCCTATTATAGTTATTATACAAAAATATAATAAAAATCTTACATATGATTATGTAACTAATATGAGAAAAGATAATTCAAAATGTAATGGTATTGCAAATGAAATGATACAAAATTTAGAAATAGTTGCAGCATTTAATAACGAAAATGCTTTATTAGAGGATTGGGAAAAACCAGCAAAAAGTAGATATAGAAATGGTAAGTTTGTTACTTTATTAGAAGTATTCATAATGCATAATGCTTTTGATTTTTTAACAAGACTTATGCAACTTACAATAATATTTTACTTCATATATTCAACAACATATAATCTAAATTTAATTACTGCTGGAGATACTTTGGTATTTATTTTCTATATCTCTAATATAGTAAATGGACTTACAAATTTAACTGCTAATTTATCTCTTTATTCTAAGGCAAGAGGATCTGCTAAAAACATTTCTGAGTTATTAGAATTAAATGTTGAATCAAAAAAAGGATTGATAATTCCAGATGATATTTATGGGGATATTTCATTTGAAGACGTATGTTTTGCATATGAAGATGAAAAATATGTTTTAAAAGATATAAATATAGATATAAAAGAAAACCAAACAGTTGCATTTGTTGGTCATACTGGTAGTGGGAAATCAACTATAATGAATCTCTTAGTTAAATTCTATGAAAATCAAAAAGGTAAAATAAAAGTTTCTGGTATAGATATCAAAGATATAGATACTTATACTCTAAGGGATAATATTGCTATAGTTTTACAAGATTCCTTCTTGTTTGAAGGTACTATAGCTGAAAATATTTCAAGTGATATGGAAGTTTCTAGAAAATGTTTAGAAATGATAGGTGCAAAATACCTAATAGATGAAAGAGGACTAGATGGTAAAGTTTTACAAGATGGAAGTAATTTCTCTACTGGAGAAAAACAATTAATATCTTTTGCAAGAGCTTTAGCTAAAGAACCTAAAATACTTATACTAGATGAGGCAACTGCAAATGTTGATAGTAAAACTGAACAAATTATACAACATGGTATAGAAGTTCTTAAGAAAAATAGGACAACATTAATAATTGCACATAGATTATCAACTATAAGAAATGCTGATAATATAATAATATTATATAAGGGTGAAATAGTAGAAAGTGGAATACATAATGATTTAATCAAATTAAACGGTCTTTATGCTAAAATGCTTGAATTAAATAACTCAAAATAGGAGGAAATATGGCTACATTCAAAGAATATTTAAGATTTACTGATGAAATGGAATATATGGATAAACAAATTAGACTTTTAGGTGAAGTAAATTTATCTGAGGATCAACAAGAAGAATTAGAAGAAGTTGATAAAGAAATTAATTTATTAGTTTTTGCACATCCTAAGTGTCCTGATTGTTCTATAGTTATAGCTGTTTTAGAGGCAATGAGAAGATTCATTCCTAGTATGAATGTTGACTATAGAAAAAGAAGTGAGGATAAGGAATTACTACTTCAATATTCGCCAGAAGGTAAAATACCTACTCTATTTATAGTTGATGGTATAAAGGTTACTAGAATTTTTTCTGAATATCCAGAAAATTTAAAAGAATTAATACAAAATAGTGAAGAAGAAAAAGAAAAATTTCATAAAGGTATGTTTAATGAAGAAATATACAAACAAATTCTTGGTTATTTAAGATAGGAGTAGAAATGAAGAAAATATTAGTATTAGATACTAGTGCGATTATGTATAGATCACATTTTGCTCTTATGAATTTTAGAAATTCAAATGGAGAACCAGTGGGAGCTATATTAGGATTTATTAGACAATTAGAACTTGCATTAACATATTTTTCACCTGATTATATCATTGCAGCTAAAGATGTTAAAAGAGCAGAACTTAAAAGACGTGAAATATATTCAGAGTATAAGGAAAATAGAAGTGGTATGCCAGATGAATTAGTAGGACAACTTGATGCTATAGATGGTGTTTTAGATGGCTATGGTATACCTATAATAAAAATACCTAGCTATGAAGCTGACGATGTAATTTCTTCAATTGCCAAAAAATATTCAAAAGACTTTGAAGTTGTAGTTCTTACAGGAGATAAGGATTTAGCACAATTAATTAATGAAAATACTTCTATAGCATTACTTGGAAAAAAAGAAGATAATGAGCCATATAAAATGGTTAAAAATGATGAAGATGTAATAGAATATTTAGGGGTAAAATCAAACCAGATAAGGGATTTATTTGGCCTTATAGGTGATAGTAGTGATGGTATACCAGGTGTAGCAGGTATAGGGCCTAAAACAGGTGCTAAACTTATAGCTGAATATGATAATCTAGATAATATTTATGCAAATATAGATAATATTAAGGGTGCTGTACAAAAGAAACTTATAGCTTCTAAAGATATAGCATATATAAGTAGAGATTTAGCAACTGTATTTGATGATTTAGATTTAGATTTAAATATAGAAGATGCTAAAGTTAAAGAAAAAGACTTTGATAAATTATCTGAGATATATTTAAAATATGAGCTTAGAAAAGAATATGAAAAATTAATAGAGAATAAACCTAAAGAAGAACTTTTAATTAATGAAGTTAAATATGATAATCTTTCAGATTTTATTAATAAGTTAAATACATATAACTCAGAAGTTTCTATTTACCTAGGAGAAGAAGGTATAGCTTTCTATAATAATAAAGAGGTACATTATACTTTTAATTTAGATGAAGGTATAGATAATCTATTTGTTAAAAGTGTTAGTGTAAGAGATATAGATAGTGATTTAAAAGTATGTGTTTATTCAGCTAAGGAATGGAAGAGTTTAGGAGTAAACTTCACAAACTATTTTGATGTCTTGCTTGCAAGTTTTACATTGGGAACAGATAGATCACAAAAAATTGAAACTATGGCATTTGATAAATTGGGTATATCTATAGAAGAATTAGATAAAAAGGTAATTAATAAATTAGAACCAAGCAAGCTATATGAGTACAAAAAAAATAGGTTAATTAAAATTACTTACTCTTTATTTAAACTAAAAGATGTATTTGTAGATTTACTTGAAAAAGAAAATCAAGTTAATATGTATAATGAAGAAAAAGACTTTACGGATGTTTTAATATATATGGAAAAACAAGGTATAGCTATAGATTCTAAATATTTTGAAAAATATAGTTTAGAATTAGAAGATAAGATAAAAGATATAGAGGAAAAAATATATGCAGAAAGTGGAGAAAGATTTAATATATCATCTCCTAAACAATTAGGTGAAATCCTTTTTGAAAAAATGGAAATAGAGGCTGTTAAAAAGAATAAAACAGGATATTCAACTGATGCTGAAGTATTAGAATTATTAAGAGATAGGGGAATAAAAATTGCAGAATTAATACTAGAATATAGGGAGTTTGTTAAATTAAAATCTACATATGTGGAACCTCTTTTAAAATTAGAAACTAATGGAAGAATACATACAACATATAATCAGACAGGGACTGCAACAGGAAGACTTTCATCTAGTAATCCTAATTTACAAAATATACCTACTAGAACTGAAGAAGGTTCTAAAATAAGGGAAGGTTTTGTAGCTTCAAAGGGGATGAAGCTTTTATCATTTGATTATTCTCAAATAGAATTAAGAGTATTGGCAGAAATATCAAAAGATGAAAATTTAATAAATGCATATAAAAATAATTTGGATTTACATGAATTAACTGCAAGAAAATTATTCATGTTAAAAGATGATGAAGTTGTAAGTAAAGTACAAAGAAATATAGCAAAAGTAATTAATTTCTCTGTTCTTTATGGAAAGACTTCTTTTGGTTTATCTAAGGAATTAAAAATTACAGTTCAAGATGCAAAATTATACATAGATACATATTTTAAGGAATATCCAAAAGTTAGAATATTACTTGATGATATTATTGAAAAAGCACAAAATGATGGATATGTAGAAACTTTATTTGGTACAAGAAGATATGTATATGATATTAATTCATCTAATGTAAATGTTAAAGAACAAGCTAAAAGAATGGCTGTTAACACAGTGATACAAGGTACAGCAGCTAATATTATTAAAAAAGTAATGAAAGAAATATTTGACAAGTTATGTAATGAAGATTTTAAAATGTTACTACAAGTACATGATGAATTAATTTTTGAAGTAAGGGAAGATTTAGACTATGCTGAAAAAATTAGAAATATTATGGAAAATACTATTAAATTTGAAAATGTAATATTAAAAGTTAATGGTAGTGAAGGTAATAATTGGGCTATTTTAAAATAAAGAGTAGGAGAATTTATGAATAAAAAAAATTTGGTAATAATAATAAGTGTTCTTATGTTAGTTCCGTTGTTTTTAAATTTATTTAATGATATATATCCAAGAATAGATATTATAATATACTCTGTATTAGTAGTATTACTTGGAATACTTAATATATCAAAACTTAATGTTTTAGAAAATAGTAATGTAGTTAGATTAAATAACATAGACTATATTAGATATTTTGTTATAGTTTTATCCATTTTTTTAACCTTTTATTATTTGTTAGTATTTAAAACTTTAAATTTAAATGGATATATATTATATATGTTATCTTTTGTAATAGATGGAGAAAACTATAGCTATAATAAAGACTTCTTTTATTACAAAAAATTAAAAATACTATTTAATGATATTAGTAGTGTTGGTGAAATTCAAAAAGGTATTATGGCTGAAAATTTTGTAGTTACTCTAAAAAATGGAAGAAAAGTAAAAATAGGATCATTTAATAGAGAAGATTTAGAAAAAATGAGAGAGATACTTAGAAAGAAAAGGTAAGAAAATGAAGAAAAAATTAGTAATTTTTGATTTAGATGGTACATTATTAAATTCTATATATGCTATAGCCAATGCAACAAATAAGGCACTTGAATATTTTGGACTTAAAACATATGATGCAATGGAATATAATAATTTTGTGGGTAATGGACTTAGAAAATTAGTAGAGATAATTATAGAAAAAGAAGGTCATGATAAAAGTGTAGATGAAATTATGGAAGTACTACTTGATATATACAATAAAGAATATGACTATAATCTTAAACCTTATGAAGGTATAGAAAAGTTACTATATCATCTAACTATAAATGATATTAAATTTGCTGTAATTACAAATAAGGATCATGACTTAGCAGTTAAATCTTGTATGATAGATGAACTAAAACCTTATTCTTTCTGTAAAATCATAGGTGTAGATCCAGAAAAATTAGATGAAAGAAAACCATCTAATGTAAATGTATTAAGGTTAAGAGATGAATTTAAATTAAAAAATGAAGACATACTTTTTGTAGGTGATATGTTAGTTGATAGAGATACTGCAAAAAATTCTAATGTAGATTTTGTTTACTGTAATTGGGGATTTGGTAAGGTTAAAGGTGAGGTTGGAATAGATGAAAATACTAAGGTAGATACAGTAGATGAAATTATAGAGAAGTACCTATGATAAGAAAGTTTTATGAATATTTTATTCAAAAAATAGATGAAGTTGAAATGAAAAATATTATATCAATTTTAAATGAAGTAGAGAGAAAAATATTTTTATCTCAATCTAAATATGATAAATTACATAGTTTAAATGTATATAAGGGAGTTTTAAAACTTGGCTTACCTAAAATATATTTGAAGCTTGCTTTGCTTCATGATAATGGTAAAGATGGTGCTACATTTTTGACTAGAGTATTACATAAATTAGGTTTTAAAACAAAGTTGAGAGAGCATATGGAAATAGGAAGTGAAAGATTATCTGTATTAGATGATGAACTTTCTAAATTGATTTTAATACACCATGATAAAGATGTAGATGAAAATATGAAAAAATTTCAAGGAGTAGATGATGCTAATTGAGGTAAAGGAAGATAATTTAGAGAGAATAGATGTATATTTATCTAGAATTCTTGATGAAACAAGAAGTAGGATACAGGAATTAATTAAAAGTGAAAATATTCTAGTTAATGATAAAAAGACTAAAGCTTCATATAAGGTTAGTGCTGGAGATAATATTTTGGTAGAAATACCTGAAGTTAAAGAAGTAGATATTAAAGCACAAAATATAGATATAGATATAGTTTATGAAGATGAATACTTAGCTATAATTAATAAATATGCTGGTATGGTAGTACATCCATCTAAGGGACATGAAGAAAATACTTTGGTTAATGCAATTATGTTTAAAATAAAAGATTTATCAGGAATAAATGGAGATTTAAGACCTGGTATAGTTCATAGACTAGATAAAAATACTTCAGGTTTAATAATAATTGCAAAAGATGATAAGACTCATAATAGATTAACAGAGATGTTTAAAAATAAAGAAATAAAAAAAATATATTATGCCATAGTAAAGGGTAATATAAAGAAAAAAAGTGGTAGAATAGAAACTATGATAGGTAGAAATCCTAATGATAGGAAAAAAATGGCTGTAGTTGAAAGTGGTAAATTAGCTATTACTAACTATGAAGTAGTGGATAGTAATGAAAAATATTCTTTAGTTAAAGTTAATTTAGAGACTGGTAGAACACATCAAATAAGGGTTCATTTATCACATTTTTTCTTTCCTATTTTAGGTGATGATGTATATGGGAGAAAAGATGAATATGAAAGACAAATGCTACATGCATATTCACTAGAATTTATACATCCTATAACTAATAAAGAAATTAAGGTTATAGGACAAATACATAAAGATTTTATAAATGCCTTAAATAGATGTGGTTTAGAATTTGAAAAGTGAGGTTTTAATGGGAAGAAAATTAACGAAAAATGAAGAAAAAAGAAAAGAAATATTTGATAAAAAATGTCAAGAAATGATAGATATGGGTTATGAAAAGAAGGAACTTATGTTAGATATTAATGAGGTAAATTCTAGGGCTATAAAATTAATGATACCAACAGTATTGTTAATTTTGATTCCTTTTTATCTACTTAATAAAAATAATTCCGATCTATTTGTATTAAATACAAAAATAATATATATGATTTTAATATATTTTCTATTAATAGTAATACATGAATTAATACATGGAATATTTTTTGCAATGTTTTCTAAAAATGGATTTAAAGACATAGCTTTTGGAGCAGTTTGGAAACATTTAACAGTATATTGTTCATGTATTTCACCTGTATTTTTAAAAGAATATGTAATATCGGCTTTAATGCCTTTAGTAATATTAGGAATAATTCCTGCTATACATAGTTTTATTACAGGGAGTTTTTTAACTCTTTTTGTTGGGGTTACTATGGTAGTAGGTGCTTTTGGTGATATTTTAATAGTTGAAAATATTTTGAAAAATATAGATAAAGAAAAAGAAATATTAATATTAGACCATCCTACTGAAATAGGTAGTGTGGCTTTTGAAAGGAAGAAATAATGAAAAAAATTTTATTATTCCTATTTCTAGCTATAATAGGAAGCGTAATATACTTAAGAGGATCTGAAAAAGTTCCTGTTTTTAATGGTGAAAAAATTTATGCTTTTGATTTAGATATGGGGAAAGTAAAAAAAGTAGATGAGTATATAGATATAATAAATCTTGGTGAAATTGCTACTGAAAATAGGACTGAGGACATAGATCAACTTACAGATGGCAAATTTTTACCAAAAGCAATATTAATTTTAAATGAAGATAACAGTATTAAGGAAATAGAAAAATTTAATGAACCTAGTGAAGAAGAAATTAAAAGATTAGTTGAAATGAAAGAAATATTCTTTAAAATTTTTCCTAAAGATTGGGCAAAAAATGTTGTTGAATTTAGAGGTTTTGTTAATAATCCTGGTATGGGAGGGTATATTACAACTCTTGAAGGAAATAATGATTTGCAATATTTTGCAATAAATGTAGATGAAGGTTTGTTTAGAACAATTAAGGGTAAAATATATTTTTTAACACATGAATTTGCTCATAGTTTTTCACTTAATAGTAATCAATTTGATTACTCTTGTAAATTAGAAAAAGTTAATTGTTTTTATGATGATTCATATTTAAAAGAATACTATAATCTTTTTTGGAAAGATGGATTTCCTGAAAATTGGCAAGATAATGAAATGAAGAAGCCTAAAGTTTTTGAAAAATTCTATAATGCAAATAGAGATATATTTGTTTCATCTTATGCTGCAAATAACATGTATGAAGATTTTGCAGAAACATTTGTGTTTTTTGTTTTAAATAAGTTCCCTGAGGGAAATGATGTTAAGTCTTATAAAATTAAATACTTTTATTCTAAACCTGAACTTTTAGAACTTAAGAAGACTATACTTGAAAATATGATTTGATAATATTTGTTACAGTAATTGATACTTTTGAAAATGTAAAAATTTCAATATATTAATTACTGTTTTTTTTATGTGATATATAGCTTAAATATATGATTTTATCTAGAATTTTTGCAAAAAATATGATAAAATAATATGATAGGAAAAAACTGGAGGCAAAAATGGAAAGTAAAATATTTGAGTATGTTTCTAAAGAACTAAATATAGGTTTAAAACAAATAGAAGAAACTATGAAACTTTATGATGATGGTGCAACTATACCATTCATATCTAGATATAGGAAAGAAGTTACAGGAAATCTAGATGAAGAACAAATTAGGGATGTAGTTGAAAAAATTACTTATTACAGAAACTTAGAAAAGAGAAAAGAAGAAGTTATTAGATTAATAGAGGAACAAGGTGCCCTAACACCAGAATTAGAAAAATCTATTAATGATGCTATGGTTTTACAAAGAGTAGAAGACTTATATATGCCATATAAGAAAAAGAAAAAAACTAAGGCTGATATTGCAATAGAAAATGGTTTAGAACCACTATCAATTTTTGCGAAGGATGAAAAAGTTACTATGGATGCTTTAAGAGAAGAAGCAACTAAATATATTAATGAAAATGTTAGTGATGTAGATGCTGCTTTAGAAGGAGTTCATTTAATTTATGCGCAAAAATTATCTGAAGAAGTTGCAAATAGAGAATATTTTAGAAAATTACTTGCTGAAAAATCATTAGTAGTATCTAAATTAATAGAAAAAAATAAAGATTTAGACGAAAAACAAGTATATAAAGATTACTATAATTTCTCTGAGGCTTATTCTAAAATAGTAACACATAGAATACTTGCTGTAAATCGTGGAGAAAATGAAAAAATATTAAAGGTTAATTTAGAAATTGACGAAGTTACTAGAGAAGAATTAGTAAATCATATATATAAAATGAATTTTAATAATGTAAATTTAAAAGCTTTCTTTATTACTGTAATTAATGATGCTATAGATAGATTAATGTATCCATCTATAGAAAATGAATTAAGAAATATATTAACAGAAAAGGCTGAATTAGAAGCTATAGAAAACTTTGCTACTAACTTAGAAGGATTACTTTTACAACCACCTTTAAACAAAAAAACTATATTAGGTTTAGACCCTGGATATAGAACGGGAGCAAAACTTGCAATTATAGATAAAGATGGATTCTTTCAAGAAAGCGATGTAGTATATCTAGTAAAAGATATGCATACAGATAAACAACTTGAAACTGCAAAGAGTAAAATACTTAAATACTTAAGCAAATATGATGTTGATATAGTAGCCATAGGTAATGGTACTGCAAGCCGTGAAACAGAAAGTTTTGTTGCAGCCTTGTTAAAGGAATATAAGGAAAAGAAAGTATCATATATTATAGTTAATGAAGCAGGAGCATCTGTTTATTCTGCATCTAAAGTAGCAGCAGAAGAATTCCCAGAACTAGATGTTACTGTTAGAGGAACTATCTCTATATCTAGAAGATTACAAGATCCTTTAGCAGAACTTGTTAAGATAGATCCTAAATCTATAGGTGTTGGTATGTATCAACATGATGTAAATCAAAAGAAACTTAATGAAGAACTAGAACAGACTATAGAAAAAATAGTTAATAGAGTTGGAGTAAATATTAACACAGCTAGTGCAGAATTATTAGGTTTTGTTTCAGGTATTAAGAAGAATATTGCTAAAAATATAGTTGAATATAGAAAAGAAAATGGAGACTTTAAAAATAGAAAAGAAATTTTAAAAGTTAAAGGTTTAGGTGCTAAGGCATTTGAACAACTTGCAGGATTTGTAGTAATACCTAATGGAGAAAATCCTTTAGATAATACAATAATTCACCCAGAGTCTTATCATATAGCAGAAGAAATTTTATCAAGCTCTGAAACTAAAGTAGAAGATTTAAAAACAGATTTAGAAGCTGTAAGAGAAAAACTTAAATCTATTAATTTACAAAATATTATTGAAAAAACAGGATTAGATAAAACTACAAAAGATGTCTATGAAGCATTGATTAAAGATAGACGTGATCCTAGAGATGATTTTGATAAACCTTTATTAAGAGAAGATGTATTATCTATAGAAGATTTAAAAGCTGGAATGGAACTTGAAGGGACAGTTAGAAATGTAACTAAGTTTGGAGCTTTCGTTGATATAGGATTAAAAAATGATGCTATGATACATATTTCAGAATTATCAGATTCATTTGTTGATGATCCTACTAAGGTTTTATCAATAGGACAAATTATTAAAGTTAGAGTATTAGATGTTGATATGCAAAGAGGCAGAGTTGGTTTAACTAGAAGAGATCCAAACTATGTTAAACCTAATAAAAATAGTAAGGAAAATAAGAAAAAACAACAAAAAGTTAATAAAGAAGAGATTCAAAGAAGAAAACTTGAGCAACAATTAATAAATAAAGGATGGAAAATAAAAAAATAGGAGGAAAATATGTCAGAAGAAAATAAAGTAGATTATGCAAGTACGCTTAATTTACCTAAAACAAGCTTTAAAATGAAAGCAAATCTTGCACAAAAAGAACCTTTAACTATAAGGGATTGGGGAAAGAATAAAATATATGAAAAATCTTTACATGATGAAAAACCAACTTTTTTCTTACATGATGGACCACCATATGCCAATGGAGATTTACATATAGGACATGCTATAAATAAAGTGCTTAAAGATATAATATTAAAATATAAAAGATTACAAGGATTTAATGCACCATATATACCTGGATGGGATACACATGGACTTCCTATAGAATGGAAAATGATACAAGATTTAGGAGAAAAAGCAAAAGAAATGTCTCCTATAGAATTAAGAAATGCTTGTAAAAAATATGCGTTAAAATCTGTAGAAAATCAAAAGAAAGACTTTGTTAGAATGGGTATTTTAGGTGATTGGGAAAATCCATATATAACTTTAAACAAAGATTTTGAAGCAGAGCAATTGAGAGTATTTAGAGATATATATGAAAATGGATATGTATACAAAGGTTTAAAACCTGTGTACTGGTCACCAACTACAGAAACTGCTTTAGCAGAAGCTGAAATAGAATATAAGGATGTTGAATCAGATTCAATATACGTTAAGATGAACTTAACTGATGAATCTAATGAAAAATTAGGTGTTGAAAATGCAGCTATGGTAATATGGACAACTACACCTTGGACTATACCTGCAAACCTTGCAATATCTTTAAATGAAGAATTTGTTTACGGAGTATATAAAACAGAAAAAGGAAACTTAATACTTTCTAAATCATTAGCTGAAAAAGCTTTCTCTGAAATGAACTTAAGTTTTGAGTTAATAAAAGAAATATCTGGGAAAGATTTTGAAAGATTAACTTATACTCACCCGTTATACAACAGAGAGTTTATGTTAATATTAGGAGATCACGTAACTGAAGATGCAGGGACTGGATGTGTACATACTGCACCAGGACACGGGGCTGATGACTATAACGTAGCACAAAAATATGGAATAGGAATCCTGTCTCCTGTAGATAATAAAGGTCATATGACTCATGAAGCTCCAGGATATGAAGGGTTATTCTACAAAAAAGCTAATGGTGCAATAATGAACGATCTTGATGAAAAAGGATATTTACTAGGACATAAAAAATTAGTTCACTCTTATCCTCATGATTGGAGAAGTAAAAAACCTGTAATATTTAGAGCAACTGAACAATGGTTTATAAAAGTTGATGGGGAAGTTAGAGAAAATGCATTAGATAGATTAGAAGAAGTAGAATTTGTACCTAGTTGGGGAAGAAATAGAATAACTTCTATGATGGAAAATAGACCAGATTGGACTATATCTAGACAAAGAGTATGGGGAGTGCCTATACCAATATTCTATAATGCAAAAACTAATGAAGTAATATATCAATCAGAAATAATGTCTAGAGTAATAGACTTAGTAGAAAAAGAAGGTACTGATATTTGGTGGAAATATAGTGCTGAAGAAATAATAGGTGAAGAACTATTAGCTAAACATAACCTAAAAAATATAGAATTAAGAAAAGAAAAATCAATACTTGATGTTTGGTTTGATTCTGGAGTAACACATAGAGCTGTACTAAGACCTAGAGGATATAATATTAGACCTGTAGATCTTTACTTAGAAGGTTCTGACCAACATAGAGGATGGTTCCAATCATCACTACTTACATCTGTTGCTTCTACTTATGATGCTCCTTATAAGAAATTATTAACTCATGGATTTGTTATGGATGGACAAGGTAGAAAAATGTCTAAATCATTAGGTAATACTATAACTCCTAAAGATATAATAGATGTACATGGTGCAGATATTTTAAGATTATGGGTTTCTAGTGTTGATTATAGAGAAGATGTTAGAATATCTGATAATATAATACAACAAATGGCAGATTCATATAGAAAAATCAGAAATACTGCAAGATACTTATTAGGTAATATAAATGATTTTGATAGAAATGATAGAGTAAAATATGATGATATGCTAGAAATAGATAAATGGGCTATGCATAAATTAGAAGAATTAAAAGCTAAAGTAACTAAGCATTATGATAATTATGAATTCTATTCATTATTCCAAGAAATCCTATATTTCTGTTCAGTAGAAATGTCATCATTCTACTTAGATATTATAAAAGATAGACTTTATTGTGAATATAAAACTTCGGTTGAAAGAAGATCTGCTCAAACAGTACTTGTAGATATATTAGATGTATTAGTTAGAGTAATATCTCCAGTATTATCATTTACAGCTGAAGAAATTTGGGAAAGACTTGACTATGAAGGTAAGGAAGAAAGTGTTCATTTAGCTTCATGGGTACAAGCAAAACCAGAACATATAAATGAAGAATTAGCTAAAAAATGGCAAATACTAGGTGAGCTTAGAAAAGAAGTAAACAAAAAAATAGAAAAAGAAAGACAAAATGGTTCTATAGGATTATCATTAGATGCTAGAGTATTAATTAAAGTAACTAATGATAAGTATGAATTTATTAAAGAATACTCAAATTGGGATATTTCAGATATATTCTTAGTTTCACAAGTTGAATTTACAAATTCAGAAGAATTAGAATCAACAGATTTAGAAGGATTTGAAGTTAAGGTTGTAAGAGCTTTAGGTAAAAAATGTGAAAGATGTTGGAAATATTCTGAAGAAGTTGGAACAGATCCAGAATATCCTGATGTAACACTAAGAGATGCTAAAGTATTAAGAATGTTGAAAGGACAATAATATGCAATATTTATTTTTAGTACTAGTATATGCATTTTTAGTATTTCTAGATCAATTTACAAAAAGTTTTATGTATAATATTTCAAATGCTCAAATTGGTTATTCTATCCCTATACTAGGAGATTTCTTTAAATTAACATATATAGAAAATCATGGTGGAGTATTTGGTATGTTTCAAGGACATATTGTTGTATTTACAATAATTAGTACTATTTTAATAACATACATAATTTATACAGAATGGAAAAATTTTTTAAAATCAGATTTCATAAAAAAAATTGCAATAATTTTTATTGCAGCAGGAGCAACTGGTAATATGATAGACAGATTCTTTAGAGGTTTTGTTATAGATATGATAGACTTCAGAGGAATCTGGCAATTCATATTTAATGTTGCAGATATTTATATACATATAGGTATATACATGCTTATACTAATATACCTATTTAAGAAAGAAAAATAAGCATAAGAAAGGGGAAATACTATGTATTTTCAGGATATAATACTTACACTTCAAAAATACTGGAGTGAACAAGGATGTATAATTAGTAATCCATATGATGTTGAAACTGGAGCAGGAACTTTTAACCCAGATACATTCTTAATGTCTTTAGGACCAGAACCATGGAATGTAGCCTATGTTGAACCTTCAAGAAGACCTAAAGATGGAAGATATGGTCAAAATCCAAATAGAGTATATCAACATCATCAATTCCAAGTGATAATGAAACCATCACCAGATAATATTCAAGAACTTTATCTAAAAAGTTTAGAAGCTTTAGGTATAGATGTAAAAAATCATGATATTAGATTTGTTGAAGATAACTGGGAATCTCCAACTCTTGGAGCTTGGGGATTAGGTTGGGAAGTATGGCTAGATGGTATGGAAATTACACAATTTACATATTTCCAACAAGTAGGGGGTATAGAAGTAGATATTACACCTTCAGAAATTACTTATGGACTAGAAAGAATAGCACTTTATCTACAAAACAAAGAAAATGTATATGACTTAGAGTGGACTAAGGGTGTTAAATATGGGGAAAGAAGATTCCAATATGAGTATGAAATGAGCAAATATAGTTTTGAAGTTAGTGATAGTGCTATGAATTTTACTTTATTTGATATGTATGAAAAAGAAGCAAATAATTGTATTAATCATAAATTAGTATTACCAGCTTATGATTATGTATTAAAATGTTCTCATACTTTTAACAATTTAGATGCAAGAGGAGCTATTTCAACTACAGAGAGAATGTCATATATTTTAAGAGTAAGAGATTTAGCTAAAAAATGTGCAGAAATATTCGTTAAAACACGTGAGGAATTAGGACATCCACTTTTAAAAAAAGGGGGAGATAAATAATGAGATTTCTATTTGAAATTGGAGTTGAAGAATTACCTTCAAGATATGTAGATAAGGCTAGTGATGATTTACTTGAAGTATTTAAAAAAGAATTAAATGAAGCAAGAATTGAATTTTCAGGTGAGAAAAAATACAATTCACCTAGAAGAATGGCAATATATTTTGAAAATATTGCAAGTATGCAAAAAGACTTTTATGAAAAGAAAACAGGTCCATCGACAACAGTAGCATATAAAGATGGGGTTTTAACTAAGGCAGCTTTAGGATTTTTAAATTCTCAAAATTTAACTGAAGGTGATTTAAAAATAGAAAAAACTGATAAAGGTGAATACATCTATGTAGAAAAAAATCTTAAAGGAGTTGAAACAACTTTAGTTTTACCAGAATTAATGGAAAAAGCTATAAAAGCACTTGATTTTGATAAAACTATGAAGTGGAGTGATAGAACTTTTAGATTTGCAAGACCTATAAAATGGATAGTTGCAACAATAGATGATAAGGTTGTTGATTTTGAATTTGAAGGTATTAAAGCAAGTAATGTATCTAGAGGTATGAGATTATTTGGAAGTCAAGAAGTATTAATAGATGATAGTACTAAGTATGAGGAGAAATTACTTAAAGAATATGTAGTAGTAGATCCTGTTAAAAGACGTGAAATGATAATTGAAAGTGTTAAAAATAACTGTGAAAATGATGGAGATAAGGTAATAGTAAATAAATACTTATTAGATGAAGTAGTAAACCTTGTAGAATATCCTTATGCTATTAAAGGTGAATTTAATAAAGATTATCTAGAATTGCCCGAAGACATTATTACTATAACTATGGAAACACATCAAAGATATTTCCCTGTTAAGAGTTCAGATGGTAAACTTGCAAATAAATTTGTATTAGTAAGAAACGCTCCTGAATATTCAGAACTTGTTAAAAAAGGTAATGAAAAGGTTATAGAGCCAAGACTTGCTGATGCTAAATTCTTCTTTGATGAAGATTTAAAAATTAAATTAGAAGATAATGTTGAAAAACTTAAAAATGTTACTTTCCAAAAAGATATGGGAACTATATTTGAAAAAATGGAAAGAAGTCAAAAAATTGCTAAATATCTAATAGAAAAATTAAATTTAGTAAAAACTGATGAGATTTTAAGAACCATTTTCTTATCTAAGGCAGATCTTGTAAGTAATGTGATTAATGAAAAAGAATTTACAAAATTACAAGGGTTTATGGGTTCAGTTTATGCTGAAAAAGAAGGAGAAAAACCTGAAGTTGCTAAAGGTATATTTGAACACTATTTACCAAGATACCAAGGAGATATTTTACCTGAAACTATAGAAGGTACTATAGCATCTATAGCTGATAAACTAGATACTTTAGTTGGTGCTTTTTCAGTTAATTTAATACCTACAAGTTCTAAGGATCCTTATGCTTTAAGACGTGCTACTAACGGATTATTATTATGTGCATTTAATAAAGGATTAAATATAGATTATGTAGAATTAGTTGATAAGGCATTAGAAATATTTGGTGAAGATAAGAAAATATTAAATGAAAAATCAAGAGAAAATATTTTAGAATTTGTAAAACAAAGATTAGAAGCAATACTTTCTAGTGATTTCAGTAAGAATTTAATTTCTTACCAAATTAATAATGTTACATCTATTATGGAACTTAAAGATAGATTAACTAAGCTTTCAAGTCTTGAAAAAGGTGAAAATTTTGAAATATTAATTAACCTAATTAAGAGATTAAAAAATATAGCTAAAGATGTTAATTTAAATGTAAATTTAAATATTTTTGAAACTTCTGAAGAAAAAGAACTATATTCATTATCTCAAGAATTAACTGGAGATTTTAATGACATAGATATGTTATTAAATAAGAAAGATATAATTAATAATTTCTTTGAAAATGTAATAATTAATGTAAAAGATGAAGCAATAAAAAATAATAGAATAGCTTTAATAAATGAAGTTTTAGCTAAAGTTAATAAATTAATACAAGTTTAAGTGATAAAGGAGGAGAAATGAAAAAATTATTATTATTTATAGCTTTAATTGGAGTAATTTCTTCTCCAATTGAGCTAAAAAAAGAGGTAAATGTATTTGAAGATGAAGAAATAGTAAAAAAATATATAGATCATTTAGAGGGCATTAATATTGAAGACTATTCTACATATGTTAATACTAGTGATTTGATTTCTGAACCAAGTCAACCCAATAACAATGTTATAAACCCTGTATTTACTGAAAAACTAAATGTAGAAAATCTTTTTATAGTTAGTAAGAATTTTGATTTTGATATAAAAAATTTAAAAGATATAATAAAGAAAGATTTATCTACAGAAATTTCAGCTAAAATAGAAAAAAGTATTTTTGACTTATCAAAAGACAGTACTTCTATAGATGCCTTGTTTTTCGATGGTAATAATAACTTAGTTAAATTTAATAATTTTAAAAAAGATTTAATAGATTTTGCTAACGAAAAGGTAAAAGTATATGGAGATTTAGTTAAGGGTGAGTTTATTAATATTGAGAATAATACAAAAGTATATAATAATGTTATTGAGTTAGAATTAGAATAGGGAGGTAATTGTGGAAAACAGATTTGTTGATTTAAATGAATTATTGGAAGATTATGAAATAAGTAATGATATAAATTCTTTAAGACCACAACTATTTAAAGACTATATAGGACAAGAAGATCTTAAAGAAACGCTAAATATATCTATAAAAGCAGCAAAGATAAGACAGGAGTCATTAGATCATATTCTACTTTTTGGTCCACCAGGACTAGGTAAAACTACTATGGCTACAGTTATTGCAAATGAAATGGGAACTAATATTAAGATAACTTCAGGGCCTGTATTAGAAAAGGCTGGTGATTTAGTATCTATACTTACTACACTTGAAGATGGGGATGTCTTGTTTATAGATGAAATACATAGATTAAGTACTAATATAGAAGAAATACTTTATTCAGCTATGGAAGATTTTAAAGTAGATATAATGTTAGGAAAGGGTCATGGAGCTACTAGTTATAGAGTTGAATTAAAAAGATTTACTCTTATAGGCGCAACAACTATGGCAGGAAAATTATCTAAACCGTTTAAAGATAGATTTGGAATACAACATAGAATGAATTTCTATACTACAGAAGAACTTATGAAAATAATTGCAAGATCTGCAAATATTTTAGAAGTAGAGTGTAGAGGAAATTCATTACGTGAAATTGCTCTTAGAAGTAGAGGAACACCTAGGCTTGCAAATAGGGTTTTAAAAAGATCAAGAGATTATGCTACTGTTAATGGTAATGGTATTATAGATGATAATATTATGAAAGAAGTAATAAGAATACTTAAGGTTGATGATAAGGGTCTTGATGAGATGGATAGAAACTTATTAAGAGCTATAATTATAAATTATTCAGGAGGTCCTGTAGGAGTTGAAACATTGGCTACACATTTAGGTGAGGATAGAAAAACTATAGAAGAAGTATATGAACCATATTTAATACAATTAGGACTATTAAAAGTAAGTTTAAGAGGAAGAGAGGTTACAGACCTAGCTTACTCTCATATGGGACTTGAAAAGAGGTAAGATGTTAACTGTTATAGCAGATAAAATTTTAGGTAATTTAGTAGAAATTAATGAAATAACTGAAATTAATCATATAAAAAATGTATATAGACTAAAAGAAAATGATGAAGTAAGGGTTATAGATTTTGAATATGAATACAGGGGAATAATTAAAGAAATAAATAAGAAAAATATTTTAATTAGTATTTCTGAAAAAAAAGAAGATCAGTATTCATTACCATTTAATATAGATATTGCAATAGGATTATTAAAGAATGAAAAAATGAAATTACTTATACAAAAATTAACAGAGCTAGGTATAAGAAACATTATTCCATTAAAAACTGAAAGAGTAGTAGTTAAAATTAATGAGAAGAAGGAAAAATGGGACTTAGTAGTTAGAGAAAGTATGAAACAATGTAGGGCCATAAAAAAAACTAACGTAGAAATACTTAATGAAATTAAAAGGATAAAATATGGAAACTATGATAAAATTATATATGCTTATGAAAATAGTAGTTCATCTTTAAATATTAAAGATGCAATTAGTAAAGATGATAGAAATATATTAATTATCATAGGTCCAGAAGGCGGATTTACATTAGAAGAAGTTGAATATTTAAAATCTGTAGGAGCTATAGAAATTAGTTTAGGAAAAAGAATACTAAGGGCTGAAACAGCAGCTATAGTGCTTGCAGGAAGTATAATAAATATAAAGGAATAAAAGGAAGGTAAAAATGAAAAAAAATTTAACAATATTTTTAATATTATTAGCATTAGTTTCTTGTGGAACTAAGACAATGAAAGAAATTGAAGGGAACAAAATAGTAAAAGTAGAAAATACTTATTACTTACACTATAACGATACAGTTATTAAATTAAATGAGGACACATATATTACTAAGGATAAAAAAGTTTCAGACTATTTTAAAGGATCATTTTTTAGCAATGAAGAAGATGATTTCTTAGTTGACTTAAAAAAATATTTTCCACATGGATTTAATGGTATAGTAGAAGGTGAAGCACCTACTAACTTTAGTCAAATGCCTCTACTTTCATTAGGTGAAAAGAAAATAATAGATGCAATAGCTCTATCTAAAGATTTATCTAGTAAAAATCCTGAGCTTTTAATAGCAAAAGATGAAACTAAGGATGAAGAAGAGAAAAAAGAAGATAATAAAACAGAAGCTAAAGAAGTAAATTTAACAGGTAAAAAAATAGCAATATTAAATGCTAATGGTATAGATGGTTATGCAAGAAGATTAGGAGAAAGTTTAAAAGCTACTTTAGGATTAGATGCTATGTCAGAAAATTATGGTAAAGGAGAAAATTTATCTTACATAATTAATCATAAATTAACACAAGAAGAATTAGAAAAATTAGTAAATACTGTAAATATAAAATATATTAAAGTTCAAAATAATCCAGATTTAAAATCAGATCAAGATGTTGTATTAATTACTGGTAATGATGCAAATGTTAAATATAGTATAGAAGTGTTATCAAAAGGTGGATTAAAAGATGTTGAAAATTTGCTTTCAGGATATAGTGTTACTACAAAAACTGAAGCAAAATACAATAATGAAGATATTAAAGATGAAACTATAATCATATATAATCCTGAAGATATATTTATAGCTAAAAAATTATTAGGATTATTACCTAATGCAACTTTAAAAGAAGATACAACTGTAAATGGAAAATTAATAATAACAACAAAATAAGGAGAAATATGGAAGATATAGTAAAAGTAGTAGTAGATGCAATAGAGGAAAAAAAAGGATTAGATATTAAAGTATATGATTTAAAAGGTAAATCACCTTTCTTTGATTATTCTATACTTTGTACAGGTTCTTCTTCTAGAAATGTTGAAGCTATAGTACAAGAATTAAAGAAAAATATGCCTTTAGTAAAAGGAATTGAAGGACAAGAAGAGGCAAATTGGGTTTTAATAGATGGTGGAGATGTAATAGTTAGTGTTTTTACAAAAGATGCAAGAGATTACTATAACCTAGATGAATTTTATGAAAGTGTATAAGAAAAATGAGAATATTAGATATAGAAGATAAGAGTAAAAGGGCTTCAGCTTTTATATTCATAGTATTTCTAATATTTTTTGGATTAGTATTAAGACTATATAATTTACAAATTACTAATAGTGAGCTATATCAAAATAGGGCCTCAAGAAATAGTTTAAGAACTAATACTATTAAGCCAGCAAGAGGTAAAATATATGATAAAAATGGATTACTTTTAGTTAGTAATACTACAGGTTATCATTTAATACATAAAGAAACTCAAAATATATCTAAAGAAGAAGCTGAATTATTAAAAGATGTATATAATAAAAGTGATGTTTATAGAGAAGAAGCTTTTTCTAAACTAAGTAAAAAATCAAAAGCTAAACTAGAAGAAATATATTTAGATAGCTTAGATATAATGAAACTTACTAATATGGAATATGAAGATATAATTAACAAATTCTATAAAGTTTTACCTACAGGATTTGATAAGGTAATAATTATAGATGAGGATTTAAATGTAAATAATGCATTAATAGGAGTAGAAAAAATAACTAATCCACGTTTAGATATTCTAGAATATGATAAAAGATATTATCATAAACATGAGATAGCATCACATGTTATAGGTAATGTTAAGTTAATTAGTGAAAAAGAGTATGAAGAACTTAAGGACAAAGGTTTTGAAAAAGATGACCTTGTAGGGAAAGATGGTATAGAAAAAACATATAATATAGAACTAAAAGGTAAATCTGGTAAAGAATTTGTTGAAGTTGATGCAAGAGGAAATGTATTAAATAAACTTGATGAAGAAAAATCTGAAGCAGGTAAAAATATTTATCTATCACTAGATTTTAATCTACAAGAATATATGACAGAGAAATTTAGAGGAAAAGTAGGTACCTTTATAGCTATAGATGTTAAAACTGGTAAGGTAATTACTTATGTAAGTTATCCAGAAATAGACTTAAATATTTTAAGTTCAAGAATTAGTAAGACAGACTGGGATAATTTACTTAATTCACCTAAGAGACCTCTATTAAATAGAGGTATTGCAGGATTATTCCCACCTGGTTCTACAGCAAAAATAGTCAGTGGTTTAGCTATAATTGAAAATGGTATATCTCCATATGAAACTATGTATTCTACGGGTGAATTTACTTATGGTAAGGTTACTTTTAGAGATTCAAATAGAGCAGGTCATGGAACTACTAATTTCTTTAAAGCTATAGCAGAATCAGTAAATACATACTATTACCAAAATATTTTAAGAATAAATAGAGATAAGTATTTTGAAGTAGCTAAAGACTTCGGTATAGGTGAATTAACTGAAGTAGATTTACCTGGAGAAATCTCAGGAGTATTGCCTACACCGGATTGGAAGAAAAAAAGATTTAAAAATGCAATAGATCAAAAATGGTTGCCTGGAGATTTAATAAACATGTCTATAGGTCAAGGATATATGCTTATGACTCCTATGCAAGTACTTATGATGTATCAGGCTGTAGCAAATAATGGTGTTATGCTTAGGCCAACTTTTATAGAATATTTTGAAAATTCAGATGGAATGAAAATGACTAAAGAAACAGAAGTTTTAAGAAAGTTAAACCTAAAAGAAGAAAATATAAAAAATATGCAAAAAGCATTAAGAATGACAGTAACTGAGGGTACAGCAAGAGCATTAAATTCATTGCCTGTATCAGTTTCAGCCAAAACAGGTACTGCACAAAATAGAAATGAAGCACATCACTCGTGGATGGCAGGCTACTTTCCTAGTAATAATCCAGAAATAGCATTTGTTGCTCTTGTTGAACAAGGTGGTTATGGGGCAGTAGAAGCTGGAGGTAGAGTATATGAATTCATTTCCAAATATTATGAATTAAAAGGTGAAATTTAATGAAAGAATATTTTATTAATCTTTTAAATTTATCTGAAATAAAAATGGATGAAGATATAATTGATAATATGCTATCTTATCTATATCTTTTAGCAGGAAAAAATAAGGTTATGAATCTTACTGCTATTAGAGATGAAAAAGATATGTTAGAAAAACACTTTATAGATGCACTTTTGCTTACTAAAGTAATAAAGGATGATGAAAAAACATTTATAGATCTTGGAACAGGTGCTGGATTTCCAGGCTTAGTACTAGCAATATTTTATCCTGAAAAGCAATTCCTATTAGTGGATTCAGTTAAGAAAAAAGTTGCATTTTTAGATGAAGTTATAGAAAAACTAAATTTAAAAAATGTAAAAACTAGTACAGAAAGAGCAGAGGAAATAATAAAAAAATATAGAGAAAAATTTGATGTAGCTCTTTGTAGAGGTGTTGCAAATTTAAGAATAATACTAGAGTATATGATACCTTTTTTAAAGGTTAATGGAAGATTTTTACCTCAAAAATTAAATTTAAATGAGTTAGAAGAATCAAATAATGCATTAAATGTATTACATTCTAGTATAGATAATATACATAAATTCAATTTACCTATTTCTAAGGATGAAAGGATAGTTTTAGAAATTAGTAAGAATAAAAAAACGCCTAGTATGTATCCTAGAGCTGTAGGTATACCTAGTAAAAAACCAATATAAAAAGGAGGTCTGAATATGAACAAGGGATTAAAAAGAAGTTTATCAGTGATATTACCACTTTCTTTAATAGTAGTTGGAGCTAAAGAATATGTTAATACTAATGCTTTTGAATCTCATTTAAAAATTTTATTAAATAAAGTTTTTAAAATAAAGGTAGATTATTCAGACTTAAAATTACATGGTTTATCTAGAATAGAGATTAAAGATTTAAGACTTAAAACTCAAGATGATAAGGAAGTAATAGCTGTAGATTTAGCTAAGGCTAAAATTAACCTATTTACACCATCTAGAATATCTGATGTTGAACTTTATGGTGGTAATGTAATTTTAGAAAGAGATGAAAAAGGAATAAATTTAGAAAAAATACTTCCTATTACTAAAAAAACAGATTATAGAAGATTATCTTTAATTAATAAGGTTAATTTCAATGATGTTACTTTAAGATATATAGACAATTCTTTTGATAAGAAAATAGAAAAGGAATTTAAGGATGTAGATGGTTATCTATATAACAGTTTACAAACTAGTTTAGATTTAGAGGCTATAGGTAAGTCTGATTTAGATGAAGAATTAAAGATAAAGATTAAGTTAGAAACAGAACAAAAGAAAAATGGATTTGATCTTTTCTCTAATAGAGAATATAGTGAGGAAAAAAATGAAAGAATAAAATTTAACTTTGATTTTAAAAATGTAAATATAACTAATGATCTATTTCAATATGTACCTATTAATGACATGGTTTCCGCAAATAACGGGAAATTAAATGGTAAACTAGAAATAGTTGAAAACATGGATAGAAAACTTGAGTTTTTTGGGAATTTGGATATTAAAGATTCAGATATATGGTATAAAGAATACAAGGATATAATAAAAAAAGCAAATGCTAATGTTAAATTTAATAAATATGATATAGATTTAAATGGTAATGCTAAAGTTGATGGTTCTGATTTAGATTTAGGTATAAAATTTAATGTTGATAATAATAAATTAAATCTTAAAACTAAGATAAAAAATGCATATATTGAGACTTTAAAAAAATATTCATTAATAGAAAAAATGAATTTAGGTAATAAATCAGATAAAATTGATGTTGACATAGATTTAGGACTTTCAATTAAAGATAAAGAAGTTGATTTTGATAAGTTTGATGGTAGTGTAAATACTAAGTATTTAAATTCTTTTGGAGTAGATTTTAATGATTTAAATTTAGGATTTAAATTAAAAGAAAAAAATATATTAAATATTAGTGGTAACAATATAGGAGTTACAAATAAAATATCAGAGGATTTAGTAGTTAAAGGAAATGCAAATGCAGACTTTGATTTAAATCTTAAAAATATTAGTGGTAAAGGAATATTTGAATTTGATAATAAATCTAATTTTATTAATCTTAAAAAAATTACTGGTAATGTTGAAGTAAAAGAAAACAAAGATGTATTGGTTGATTTTAAAGAAAATAAAGTAAATGGTAATTTAAAATACGTAAATGAAAACCAAAATGTCATATTAAATCTTATTCCTAAATCACCAATTAATGTAATATATAAAAATAATAATTTAGATATTATACCTAGTATTAAAGATTTAACTTATTCTATAAAGAATAATGATATTTTAAGTGGTATCTTAGATATTAATGCAAAATCTAACGATAGAAAATACTTTAATACATTAAATGGTAAAGTAAATATAGGTAAGGGCCTATATAAAGTAAATGCTTCAGCAAATACAGATGAAGGAAATATTAATATAAATGGACAAACATGTAAGAATTTAGTTCATAAATATAATGTTAATGCTAAGAATTTTGACTTAATAAAATTTGCAAAAAAAATAGGTGTTAAAAACTTAGATGAAGTAGAAGGTACAAGACAGGATTTAAGTGCTGATATAGTTGCTAAAAATCTTAAAGATAGTATATTGATTTCAGCTGATGTAAAAAAACCTATAAATATTTTGTATAAGGACAATGAATTTGGTATTAAGCCTAAATTAAGAGATGTACTATATAACTACAAAGATGGAAATGTTAAATCAGGGAATATTGATTTAGGTGTTAGTGGGGATGGAAAATTCTTTGACATGGCTAATGCAAATATCATTATTAATAATGGAAAATACGATATAAATAGTGTTGTTAATATAAAAGATGGGAAATTAATAGTTAGTGGTAATACTACTAAGGATTTAATTAATTCATATAATATAACTGGTGAGAAGATAGATATATTTGAAATAGGAAAACAACTAGGTTATTTAAATAAAGATATAGAAGAAAAAATGCCACTTAATTTTAATACTAAAATTAATGGTAATTTAGATAATCTAAGAGGGAATATAGATATAACTAGTGCATATGGTGGATATATTGCAGAATATGAAAATTTAAAATTAAAAGGTACTATTAATAATCTTAAAGAATTTGATATGGATTTTGACTTATCTATGGATGAATTATGGATTAAATATCAAAGATTCTTAGATGTAAAATCTAAAGTTAAAATTAGAAAAGAAGATATTTTTGTTGATGAGTTTGGTAATGATAAATTAAAGGTAGAGGGTAAATATAATTTAAAAACTGAAAATGTTGAATTAAAATCTAGTTTAAATGCGTATAATATTTACTCTACCTTCGGTCCAGATATAGATGTATTAGTTAATAATATGAGATTAAATGTTAATGGTAATATAAATGATTTAAATGGAAATATTTCAGTAGATGAATCACCCGTATTACTTAATAAAAAACAAATATCAGATTTTGTCATGAATGGAAATATAGTAAATAACAAGATAAATTTAGAAAAAATGAAAGTTAGAGACTATAACATTAGTGGTGAATTTGATATTAAAGAAAAAAATTACGATGTAAATGTAGAATTAAAAGAAAATAATATAGAAGAATTAGTTGATATAAATGATCTTAAATTAAATGTAAATTCTAAATTAAATATCAAGGGTAATTTTGAAAATACTGATATAAAAGGTAATTTAGATATAGAAAATTTAAGCTATAAAGAATATAAAATACCTAAGATATTCTTAGATATTAATCATAAAAATGCTAATTTATTTAATTTAACTAAAACTGGTAATTTAGACATTAATAGCTTTGAAATAAAAGATAGTAAAAATAATGAAGTATTTAAATTTAAAGACAGTTTTGATTTATCTAATTTAGATATAGATTATAGAGTTGATAAAAAAGAAATAGATTTAGAAAAGATAACTATATTAAATCCTAAAACATATAAAGGTAAATTAATATTAGATATGATATTAAGACATAATAAAGATGAGACATTAGCATCATTAAATGTTAAGAGTGATTCATTATTACTAAATAATCTTAAAGTAACTGATGTCAATTTAGATGTTCAGGGTAATGAAAATGGTATAAATATTTCTGAAGCATATTTAGAATATGAAAATAACCCTTTCTTATTAGATGGTTATGTATCTTATCCATTTAATGACTATCATTTCAATCTATTAGCTAATGATTTTAACTTAAAATTCTTAGAAATTAGTGATAAAATTAAGGAGTCAAGTGGTATAGCTAATTTAAACCTATATCTTAAGAAAAACTTAGTCGAAGGAAAGATTAATATAGATAATTTCTCACTAAAGACTACAGATGATATAGCTAATTTAAATAAAGTTAATGCAGATATAGACCTAAAGAATAAAACTATTAGTATTAATGAATTAAGAGGTAATGCAAATGGAGGTAACTTCAGTATGTTAGGTAAACTAGACTTACCAGAAATAGCTGATGACTTCTTAAAATCAAAAAATATTAAGATGGGTCCTATAGAAGTAAATACTAAAATAGATAATGTAAATCTAAAATATGCAGGTAATAATTTGAAAGTTACTAGTGATATTAAGATAGAAAATAATAAAATATTTGGTAATGTGGTTTTAAATAATGGTAATATTGTAAATATTTCTCCATTTTTAAATTCAAATAATAAATCAAAAAAATCAATTACTAACGTAAATGACTATTTTACTGAATTAAAAAATCAAATAATTAAAAATATTATTAATCAACATGTATTAGACGTTTCACTAGAAACTGAAAAAGATATTAATATTAATATACCTTCAGTTGTAGGTTTAGTAAAAGATATTAAGGGAAGTGCTTTTGGTAATGCAAGGGTAGCTTTTGATAGATCTAACTTATCTATTTATTCAGATTTAAATGTAAATAAAGGAGAATTTGTATTAAATGGACATAAATTTAAGATAGAAGAGGCTGTAGTAAAATTCGTAGGTAATTTAGATCCAAGTATAGAATTTAAAGCATTTACTAATGTTAATGGAGATATAATACAAGTTAAAATAACAGGAACACTTAATAATAGAACTATAGAACTTAGTTCAGAACAAGGTAAAGATACTAATGAAATTTTAGGTATTATAGCATTTGATGAAGAGGGAGGATTATTAGATATTGAAAAAATAAAAACATCTAATATAGTAGGAAAAGCCTTATCATCTGCATTAAATAATCTTCTGTTTTCAACATTTACTAATAAAATTAGTTCAACTTTAGGTATAAATGACTTTAAAATTAAAGCCAATTTTGATTCAAAGAATAGTTTGGAAATTAAAGATATTATTGATAATACTTCAACTACTTTCTATATCAATGATCAGTTCTTCAATGTAAATAACCTATATTGGAATGCTGAGCTTACAGTTCCATTTGATTTAAGAACTGACAGTGTAAAGAATAAGTTGAAATATAATTTATGGTTAAATTATTTACTTAAAAAAGGTATATCAACTACTGTAGGTATTAAGACACCTATAGATATATCAAATAGTAAGACAGGAAATGCAACATTCTATACAGGTCTTCAGTATGATAATAGATATGGAAGTTTTGTAGAAATTATTGATGATTTATCTTCTTTATTTAAAAAGAAAAAGGTTTTAGAAAATAAAGAAAAAATAGAAAATAATGTTGACGAAGATACTAATAAGTAGAAAAAAAAGTAAAATTATGGTATAATTACAAATGTATAAATTGATAAAAAATAGGAGGATACTCTATGAAAAATAAGATATTAATTGCTTTATTATCTCTTGGAACAGCTATATTTGCAGCTCCAAAAATTAATAATATTGAAATTAGCAATTTAAAAAATTTACCAGAAGAAATGGTAAGAGAACTATTACCGATAAAAGAAGGAACAGAATATACAAATAAACAATTAAGTGATATTTACTTAGCTTTAGTTAGAACAGGATTTATACAAAATGTTAATGTTTATCCTACAGAAGATGGAGAAAATGTTAATTTAAAAATAGTAGTAGATGAAGTTCCTAATGCAGATAAAATAATTCAAAATATGAAGGAAATAGAAGAATTAAAGAAAAAAACTGAATTTAAAATTGGAGATATAGTAGTTAAAGGTACTAATCAAAATATACAACCTTTAATTGATAAAACAGGTTTAAAAAGAGGAGAATATTTTACTCCTTATGATGCTAAATTATTAGAAAATTTAATACTTTCATCAGGATATTTTGGTGCAACAGAAATAAGAGTATTTAGAACTGCTGACGAAAAAGTAATAGATGTAGAAGTTAATGTATTAGAAAACCCTGTTATTAAATCAATTAATATTAAGGGTTCAAGTATTTTAACTGAAGAACAATTAAAAGAAATTTCTGGATTAAAAGTAGGAGATGTATTAAATGGTAGATTACTTACTTTAGAGGAATCTCCAATAATAAGAGTATATTCTGAAAATGGATTCTTATGGGTAGGATTTAAAGATGTAACAGTAACTAAAGATGGAGATGTTACTATAGAATTACTAGAAGGTAAAGTTAAAGATGTAGTATATGAAAAAAAAGGTAATGTTAAAGAAAATGAGAGAATAAGTGAAAAAGATTATGCTCTTAAAACTCAAAAACATATATTTGAAAGAAATACTTATGTTAAAAAAGGAGAAATACTAAATCAAAAAGAATTAGAAGTAACATTAAGAGAATTATTTAGAACAGGACTATTTGCTTCTCTTTCTCATGAAATTATTAAAGATTCAGAAAATCTAGAAGATTTAACAATAAAGATTATAGTTACTGAAAGACCTACAACAGGGATAAGTGCTAATATATCTTATTCAACTGAAGATAGTTTATCAGGTTCATTAAAATTAGAAGATACTAACTTCTTAGGTAGTGAACAAACATTCTCATTAGTTGGAGAAGCTGGTGTTAAAGGAAATTATAACTTCTCATTTAACTTTAAAGATCCTTGGATTAAAGGAACTGATAGATTACTTGCAGGAGGATCAATATACTTTAAGAAAACTTCTGTTAAACCAAGAGATTTAGAAGGATATAAAAAAGGTAATGAACAAGAAGTTATAGATAAAAACTTAGTTCAACCAACAGATAAACAATTTGTATTTGGTATTAATGGTCAAATAGGTAAAGGATTAACAAAAGATCTTTACTTAACTGTTTCACCTAGATTATTAAATGTTTATTCTAAAAATAAAGGTACTGATGTAAATTCAAGAGTATATCAAGATTATACTTTACTTGCATTAGGAAGTGATTTAATATATGATAGTAGAGATGATAGAAATACACCTAAAAAAGGACTATATGCAGATTTATTCCTTGAAGGTGGATATATAGTTAGAGATAAATCATTAATATTACAAAAACAAAATGATGGAACTTATGCATTTGCTAAAGATGATAATAATAACTATATTACTCAAAAACCAAGAGCATACTTCACAACATCTCTTGATTTAAGAGGATATCATCCAGTGTATAAAGATAAAAACTCTATGGCCTATAGATTACTTGCAAGTTATTCACATGCAAATACACCTTCAGGTCAATTAACTACTGTAGGAGATGGAATTACTCTTAGAGGATTACAAACACCTATAGTTGGAAATCAATATGCTGTTACATTTACTGCAGAAAATAGAACATATATCAATGATTACCTACAAGCTGTACTTTTCTATGATGGAGGTATAGCACAAAAAGCTGTAAATGCAAATGGTAAACTTAAATTTATGAACAATATAGGTTTAGGGGCAAGGGTTAACACTCCTATAGGAGTTGTAAGACTTGATTATGCTTGGGATTTAGAAAGAAAACCAGGAACAAATAAATCTAAAGGTAAATTTAATTTTGGATTTGGACAAACATTCTAGATTTATGGACTAGTTAAACTAGTCCTCTTTGTTATTTAAAAAGTGAGGTATAGATGAAAAAGATTTTAATATTTTTATGTATTTTTTTAGTTACAATATCTTGTACTTCAAGAAGTGAAGTAGTAGTAAATAAATTTATGAAGGAATTTAAAGAATATAATATGGAGGATTCAAAAAAATATTTAAATAATCCAGAACTTATTGATAGCTTAGATTTAAATTTTAAAAATGAATCTCAAGTGGTATTTTTTGATGCCTTATTTAATAATCTAGAATACGAAGTTCAAAATAAGACTAAAAGGGAAGATGGAACTGAAGTTGTAAATGTAAAAATATCTAATATAGATGTTGAAAAAACGTTTGAATTAGCATATAAGCAAATATTCAAAAAAACTTTTCTTGGACAAACAGATGTTAATATTAAAGATGTCTTTGTAGAATTAATGACTTCTAAAAATATACCTAAAAGGATAGTAATAAGTCAATTTTTAATGGTAAATGAGGGTAGAGATAGAAAAATCTTATTGAGAAAAGAAAATATTGACGATATCTTAGGAAGATATTTTACCACTTTAAATGGTATAAATTTTAGTATACAACAAGGAGAATAAATGATTTTAAGAGGAATAAGTAAAAGTGTAAAATTTATGATAATAGATAGTACAGAACTTGTAAATAAAGTAATAGAAAATACAAATTTAGATGTACTTTATTCTAAGGATGTTTCTAAACTAACTACTATGGGTGCAATACTTGCACAAAGTATTAAATTAGATAATACTAAAATGTCTCTTTCATTAAAAAGTGAAGGAGCACTTAGAAATTTTGTTGCAAAATCAACAAAAAATTCAAATATCGCTGTAAAGGTTGATATAGATCAAGAAAAACATATTAAACTTTTAGATGCAATTAATACAAATAATATAGAAGAAGTAAAAAAACTTTATGATTTAACTGGAGCACAGTTACAGGTAATGATAGATTATGGTTTAAAACAACCATATTCATCAATATTTATAGTTGAAGATAATTTGTTAGAATTATCATTAAATAAATATTATGAAATGTCTGAACAAACTAAAACTATATTAATATGCTCAACTAAATATGATGATAATTTAAAAGTTGAAAAAGCATCGGGACTATTAATACAGCTATTACCTAATGGTGATGAAAATGTACTGTCGTGGTTAGCACATAAATTAGAAAGATTATTAAGTATTACAGATATGTTAAAAAATGACTTTAGTTTAGAGAGAATAGCCCATTTAATATTTGAAAATGATGAAGAAATTTTTAAAAATGAGCATCTATATAAAGGACTACCATATGATAAATTACCTATGATAGAGGATATAGAAATATTAGAAAAAAGCAATGTAACATATGAATGTGATTGTAATAAAAAATATATGGAAAGAGCTTTAGATGTTGCATTAACTAAAGAAGAAAAAGAAGAAATAATAAAAGAAGATGGATTTATAGAAATTGAATGTAATTTTTGTGGTAAAAAATATAAAATAAAATAAAATAAGGGGGAAGCATGGACGGATATCTATTTACAGAAATTAATAATGAATATATATTTAAGATTTGTGGTAAGGCAACTATGAAAAATTCAAAAGTTTTATCAGATTTTGTTGATGAAAAAATAAATGAAGCAAAAGGAATCTTATTTGAAATGTCGGAAACTACATATATGGATTCTACTTTTCTTGGACTTGTAGCTAAGTATGCTATAGATATAAAAATGTCTAAAGGTAAGAGTTTAGTTATACTTAATCCTAGTGATGAAGCGTTTAATTTCTTAAAACAAACGGGTATTAATAAATTTGTTGAGGTAATAACTAAAGATGATATAAAGGTTACTGAAGAAATATCAGGTGAAGACTTTTCAAATAATTTAGAAAAATCAAAATATATATTAGAGATGCATGAAATACTAATGGGATTAAATGAAGAAAATGAGAAAGTATTTAAACCAGTTGTTGATGCCATGAAAAAGGTGATAGAGTAATGAAAATAGGTGTAATATATGGGGGAATTTCAACAGAAAGAGAAGTTTCAATCAATACAGGAAAACAAATTATTAGTAATTTAGATAAAAATAAATATGAAGTTGTAGAAATAGAAATATCAAAAAAAGAAGATATATTTAAAGTTGTAGATTTAAATCTTGACTTTGCATATATAGCTTTACATGGAGAATTTGGAGAAAGTGGAGATGTACAGGCTGTGCTTGAAACTGCAGGTATTAAATATTCAGGTAGTGGGATTTTATCTAGTGCTGTTTGTATGGATAAAGACATTACTAAAGTATTAGTTAAAAATGCTGGTGTAAGAGTAATAGATGGTATTTGTGTTAAAAAAGGTGATTCTATTAATTTCTCTGATCTAAATTTAGGAAAAAAAGTTATACTAAAACCTAATCGTGGTGGATCTAGTATAGGTATATACTTTGCAATTAATCAAGAAGAATTAGAATACGGTTTAGAAGAAATTTTTAAATTAGGAGAAGAAGAAGTTGTTATAGAAGAAATGAAGAAAGGTATTGAAATATCAGTACCTATAATTGCAGGTAAAGTATTTCCAACTTTACTTATAGAACCATTAAAAGACACTTTCTTTGACTATGTTTCTAAATATGAAAATGGTGGGGCTAAAGAATATGTACATTTCTTTGATGATGAATTACAAAAAGAAATAAATGATTTTACAGAAAAGGCATATAAGGCGGTTAAATGTAAAGGTTTTGCAAGAATAGACTATATTTTAGTTGATAATAAGGCATATTTCTTAGAAGTTAATACCCTTCCTGGTATGACTAAAAATTCTTTATTACCTAAATCAACTCAATATATGGGATATTCTTATTCTGAAACTTTAGACTTATTAATAGAGGAGTCTATGAAATAATGAGGAGTAAAGAAGAAAAAAATAAACTATTAGTTATGATATTAATTACATTTATATATATTATAACAAGTATATATATCATTATAGATTTTAGAATTATGTATATATTTGCTTTTTTAATAGTAAATACTGTTAGAAAAGCATTTAAAGCAAGGGCAGCATTTAGAGCTGGAGATGTAACTATGTTATTTGAAGGTAAAATGGGTTTAAATCCATTAAATCATATATCAGTTCCAGATATAGTAATAATAAGTGCTTTAATATTCTTTAATTCTCCAATAATCTTTGGTCAGGGTAAAAATTTAGAAATAAAATACAGATTATTCAAGGATTATAGGAAAGGAATGCTTAAAGTTGCATTTGCTTCTTTATTTTCAACTTTTGCATTAATGTTATTATCTGGTTTAATATTTAAGTATAAAAGTATAATAATAAGTTTTGTAAATTATGAATCAGAATTAATATTTTTTGTAAACTTTTTTAAATTACTGTTTACAATATTTGTAGTTTCTGCTTCTATTTTACTTTTAAATCTATTACCACTTCCTGGTTTTGATATGTTTGATATGATTTATTCTTATGCTGATGATGATTTAAGAAGAATATTCTATATCATGAGTAAATACAGTATAGTAATTTTAGTTATACTAATGTATGTAATCTTAAATACAGGAATATTTAGATCTATAATATTTGATTTAATAGGATTAATAAAATGAATACAGTAGAAAAAGAAACGGTAATAGAATTTATAGAGAAAAAGTCAAAATTTATAGGATATATAAAACCAGTAAGTACAGTTAAGGAAGCAGAAAAATTCATAGAAATGATTAATGAAAAACATTTTGATGCTACACATAATGTATATGCATATAAGGTAATAGAAAATAATCAAGAATATTTTAAATTTAATGATAATGGTGAACCTGTAAATACTGCAGGAAAACCTATGGCAGAGATAATAACAAGATTAGGTGTTTCAAACTTAGTTGTAGTTGCAACAAGATACTTTGGTGGAATAAAACTTGGTGCAGGCGGATTAATAAGAAATTATGCTAAATGTGCAAAACTTGCAATTAATGAGGCAGGTATAGTAGAATATGTAGTAAGAAAAATAGTTCTTTTAGATTTTGATTATTCTAAATCTACCGAAGTTGAAACATTAATAGAAAAAAATAATATAGAAGTATTAGATAAAGTATATAACGAAAGAGTAATGATGAGACTAAGGGTTTCAGATGAAGAATTAGATAAAATAAAAGAAATACAAGGAATAATTTTAATTGAAATGTGAAAGGAGTGAAATATGATAGTAGCAATAGTTGGAAGACCTAATGTTGGTAAGTCTACACTGTTTAATAAGTTAATTGGAGATAGATTATCAATAGTTAAAGATGAAATTGGAGTTACAAGAGATAGACTATATAGAGAGACAGAATGGTCAGGTAAAAAATTTCTATTAGTAGATACTGGAGGATTAGAACCTCGTAGCAATGATTTTATGATGAGTAAAATTAAAGATCAAGCAAGAGTAGCTATAGATGAAGCGGATTCAATAATATTTTTAGTTGATGGAAAAGCTGGTATTACAGCAATAGATGAAGATATAGCTAAAATACTAAGAAAAGAAGATAAAAAAGTAATAGTTGCAGTTAATAAAATAGATAACTATATGAGAGATAAGGATGCAATGTATGAATTTTATGGATTAGGATTTGAAGATGTAATTCCCATCTCTGCTGAACATAAAGTAAACTTGGGTGATTTATTAGATGCTGCAGTTGAAAAATTCCCAGTAGTTAATAAGGAGGAAGAACCAGGATTATCTATAGCAGTTCTTGGAAGACCTAATGCAGGTAAATCTTCTTTTGTAAATAAGATATTAAATAAAGAAAGATCTATAGTTAGTGATATAGCTGGTACAACAAGAGATTCTATAGATTCAAGCTTTAATTATGACGGTAATAAATATACTATTATAGATACAGCAGGTATTAGAAGAAAATCTAAGGTTGAAGATGATATAGAATATTATTCAGTACTTAGAGCAGTAAAGGCAATACAAAGAGCTAATGTATGTGTACTTATGTTAGATGCAACTGAGTTATTAACTGAACAAGATAAAAGAATAGCTGGATTAATTTATGAAGAGAAAAAACCTTTAATTATAGCTATTAACAAATGGGATTTAATAGAAAAAGATAATAAGACTGTTAAAGAATTTACAGATCTTGTTAAAGCGGATATGCCATTTTTAGACTATGCACCTATAGTAACTATATCTGCATTAACAGGTAAAAGAACTATAAATATCATTGATCAAGTTAAAATGATAGATGAAGAATATAATAAGAAAATTTCAACTGGACTTTTAAACCAAGTACTAGAAGAAATGATAGCTAAAAATCCTGTTCCTACAAGAAAAGGTAGAGCAGTTAAGATTAATTATGGAACACAAATAGGTGTTGCACCACCAAGATTTGTATTCTTTTCAAATAATCCAGACTTAATACATTTCTCATATAAGAGATATATAGAAAATAACTTGAGAGAATATTTTGGATTTGAAGGATGCCCAATAGATATTACATTTAATAAGAAAAATACAGGATATGGAGAATAAAAGCCAGAATATGTACCAAAAAACTGGACACAGAAATGTGAAAAAGTTTGGAGGTACATTTTTTATGGGAAGAAAAGGTAAATTTACATTTGAAGAAAAACTTAAAATGGTTAAAAATATTGAAGAAGGAATTCCAATTTCAGTTGTAGCAAAAGAATATAATATTGCTACAGGGACTCTAAGTATTATTGCTTCAAAATATAGATTTCATGGAGAAAAAGGTCTTAAAGAAGTAGGTAA
>NZ_LOHX01000305.1 GCF_001559775.1 Streptobacillus felis
GAATTTTGTGAAAGTATTATGTCTAATAATAGAGAACTATTAAATTTTTATATAAAAAATATTGATTTAGTAGGATATGAAAGAAAAAAAGATGAATATATTAAATCAGAATCAGACTTTTTTTTATCAAAAACTATACTACTAGCATTAAAAGGAAGTTGGGAAGATGTTATAAGAAGAGCAGACATATATTTAAATAATCCATCAAAATCTTCTTATGATAAATATAAGTATATAGAATTTGAATATTTAAAATCATTAGCATTAAGAGATGAAATAAAAATGAGAGAATGTATAGATAAAATGCTTGAAAAGAAGGTAGCTAAAAAAATGTTGAATGATATGAGTACTGCATTTGGATTTTATTTGCATATATTTGTAATAATGTATGCTAAGATAGCGATGTATCATGGAATAGATTTGGGTATAGATCATGAAATAGCCCCAAAAGAATTGATAGATATAACTCCAGCTAAAGAATATCCAGAACCATATGAATTTATGAAAAAATTTGATTTAAATACAATAACAAAAGAAGAGTGGTTAGATTGGATATATGAATATCATTATGATGTGAAAGAATTAGAAGAATGGATAAGAATGGGAAGTTTTATTTAAAATTATATTTATAAATTGTTGTATTAATGGATACAGCTTATAAAAAAATGGTGAAATTAATACAGGTGAAGTAAAGAGATAATTAACTTAGAAAAAGATAA
>NZ_LOHX01000306.1 GCF_001559775.1 Streptobacillus felis
TGATTTATAGAATTTTGTGAAAGTATTATGTCTAATAATAGAGAACTATTAAATTTTTATATAAAAAATATTGATTTAGTAGGATATGAAAGAAAAAAAGATGAATATATTAAATCAGAATCAGACTTTTTTTTATCAAAAACTATACTACTAGCATTAAAAGGAAGTTGGGAAGATGTCATAAGAAGAGCAGATATATATTTAAATAATCCGTCAAAATCTTCTTATGATAAATATAAGTATATAGAATTTGAATATTTAAAATCATTAGCATTAAGAGATGAAATAAAAATGAGAGAATGTATAGATAAAATGCTTGAAAAGAAGGTAGCTAAAAAAATGTTGAATGATATGAGTACTGCATTTGGATTTTATTTGCATATATTTGTAATAATGTATGCTAAGATAGCGATGTATCATGGAATAGATTTGGGTGTAGATCATGAAATAGCCCCAAAAGAATTGATAGATATAACTCCAGCTAAAGAATATCCAGAACCATATGAATTTATGGAAAAATTTAATTTAAATACAATAACAAAAGAAGAGTGGTTAGATTGGATATATGAATATCATCCTGATATTAATAGATTGAAAAAAAGTATAGAGCTAGGGTATTTTGTTTAAGATTATATTTATAAATTGTTATATTAATGGATACAGCTTATAAAAAAATGGTGAAATTAATACAGGTGAATCAAAGAGTAAATAAGTTAGAAAATAACTTGTAAGAGAGATGGAATTTAAAGATTTAAAGGTATTTGATAAGATAACAGAAGAAAATGTAGATTTATTACAAGAAAAGTTAACTAACTTAGAAAAAGATAATCTTTTAGATATTCCTAGAGATGCTAAGGTTGTTAGTGATATGGCAGTTTATAATAAAATAAGTAATTTTTTAACAGTAAAACAAGATTTAGAAAAAATAGATTTAAAAAATAAAAATAATGAAGAAATTGTAAAAATATTAATAGAAAACGGGAAAAATATTTTTATCTCAATTTATTTGTTGAATAAAGAAAATTTTGATGTGTTAATCGATAATGGAGTAATTATAAAAACTGATTTACCTGAGTTTCAATATTGGGGGAAAATAATAAAAAATCCAACTAGTTATTTTTTAAAAGACAATATTACGGAAAATGTTTCAAATTCCTTGAAAGAAGATAGATAATTAATGGAAGTTGTGCATAAAAATAGGAATAAATATATTTTAAAAGTTTTAAACAATGAATATAAATCTGACTATATAAAAACAAGTTATAAATTTTTAAAGGCAGGAGACTATATAAATGAAGGAATTGGTTATTTATTAGATAAAGATAAAAAAGAACAGACTAAAACAGTTTTGACCAATACTTCAGTTATAACAAGATTAAAAAAAGAAAATGGAGAATATATATTTACAATATATATTAGATAGTATGAGGGATGCGTTAGATCCTATTAATATTATAAAAAAAGATAAATATATTGAAGATTCAAATAAATTTGATTTTATAATTAAAATTTATGAAATTAGATTTAAAAATAAAAAAGAAATGGAAAAATATAACAAAAAAAAATAATGAAAACAATAATTTGGGGAATTATAACAGTAATAATTCTTATCTTAGTGACTACTTTTGTTACTAAAGATAATATATCAAATATACAATATTTTTATAATGTTGTAATTAATTAAGTTTATATGTATAAGAAATACTCGGATTTAATTATATATATTAAATATTTATTTATTATTTTTATTATTTATATTATTTTAAAACTTTGTGAAGGAAATTATTTTATAAAAAATAATAAAATATGTATTTTTTTAATAATATTAGTAATGAATATTATTTATATAACAGGTATGAATATAAAAAGATTGTTTTAGAAAAAATTATAAAAAAATAAAGGGTGTATAATTGTGAAAAAAATTTTGAAGATAACAAAATTGAGTATGATGATATATTTTTGTCTTGATCTAGTTTTTCATAAAATATATGATTTACCAAGTTATTTAGATGGATATAATTTAATATATGAATATAAAGATGAGTTTTATAGTTTGTATGATGATTTTGAAATTTATTATTTTAATCAAAAATATTATTTGAAAGATAGAATTCTAGGTAAAATTTTAATTTCAAATATAAAGAAAATAATGTCAAAGGGAAATTATATATACGGATTTTCCAAGGATGGTTATTTTGTTTTACATAAAACTTATATGGAAATTTATTTTACATATTCAAAAATAAATATGAAAAGATGAAGGTTAAAGAATTGGATATTTTTCTTGGGTAATTATTTTTGAAACATTCAATACTTTCAACATATTTTTTTATAAATAATCCATAGGTGTTCCATTATGAATAAATCTTAATGCAGTTTTATTATATTTTAATAGTTTCCTATTTCATTAGAGAAATAAGAGTGTGCCAAATACCAATTAACACCTAAATCGATTATTGCATTTATATTAGAAAATTTATCACTATTATCAGTTTTTACTGATTTTATTACATATTTATTACTCTTTATTATTTTCTATTTTTGTGTTATTATTAGTCATGGGTATACAGTTCCTTTCAATGAATTTAGTCGTTTGTGATTGTACTGTATATCCAATTTTTTTTCAAATTATTTTTGGACACTTACTATTTTAATTTAGGAGTTTATATTTTTGAATATTTTTTATTGACAAATGCACTCAAATACTGTATACTTACATAGTACAACAGTTATTGTTGTGGTTGGATATATGTTTAAATTATTGTAATTTCTACTTTAAATGCTAACATTTAAGGTAGTTTTCTTGTGTTTTTATTGTTAGAACGTCAATGGAACCACGAGGGAATATAGACTTAAAAATGGGTAGGAATATTATCACGATGATTTAACTATATATGAATATTAAAAATAAGTTTGGGAGGAGGAAATATGCCTACAATTAATCAATTAGTAAGATTTGGTAGAAGCACATCTGAAAAGAAAAAGAAATCACCTGCGTTAAAAGGTAATCCACAAAAAAGAGGTGTTTGTGTAAGAGTATATACAACTACACCTAAAAAACCTAACTCAGCGTTAAGAAAAGTTGCAAGGGTTAAATTAGTTAATGGAATTGAAGTTACTGCATACATTCCAGGAATTGGACATAACTTACAAGAACACTCTATCGTATTAATAAGAGGAGGAAGAACTAAGGATTTACCAGGGGTTAGATATAAAATAATAAGAGGAGCACTTGATACTGCAGGAGTTGTTAATAGAAAACAAGCTAGATCAAGATATGGTACTAAGAGACCTAAATAAATATAAATCATAAGGATGAAGGAGGCAAATCGTGTCAAGAAGAAAACAAGCTAAGAAAAGAGATGTTTTACCTGATTCAAAATTTAATGATATCATCGTAACTAAATTCATTAACGGATTAATGGTTGATGGTAAAAAATCAGTTGCAGAAAACATTTTTTATTCAGCATTAGATGAAATTGAAAAAGAAACAAACGAATCAGGATATGAAATATTCAAAAGAGCAATGGAAAATGTAAAACCTCAAGTTGAAGTAAGATCAAGAAGAATTGGAGGGGCTACATACCAAGTTCCAGTAGAAGTTAGAAAAGAAAGACAACAAACATTAGCTATCAGATGGTTAGTTAGATATACTAGAGATAGAAAAGAGTATGGAATGATACTTAAACTTAAAAAAGAATTAATAGCTGCAGCTAATAATGAAGGTGGATCAATCAAGAAAAAAGATGACACTTACAAAATGGCGGAAGCAAATAGAGCGTTCGCTCACTATAAATGGTAATAAGAGGAGGATATAATGGCTAGAAAAGTTGCTTTAAAAGATACTAGAAATATAGGTATCATGGCACATATAGATGCTGGTAAGACAACTACAACAGAAAGAATCTTATTCTATACAGGAGTTAACCATAAATTAGGAGAAGTTCATGATGGAGCTGCTACTATGGACTGGATGGAACAAGAACAAGAAAGAGGTATCACAATTACATCAGCAGCAACTACTTGTTTCTGGAAAGGGCATAGAATTAACATTATAGATACTCCGGGCCACGTTGACTTTACTGTTGAGGTTGAAAGATCTTTAAGAGTATTAGACGGAGCTGTTGCAGTATTCTCTGCAGTTGATGGTGTGCAACCTCAATCAGAAACAGTTTGGAGACAAGCTGATAAATATAACGTACCAAGACTTGCGTTCTTTAACAAAATGGATAGAATTGGTGCAGACTTTGATATGTGTGTAAATGATATCAAACAAAAATTAGGTGGGAATGGTGTACCTATACAATTACCTATAGGAGCAGAAGATGCTTTCGAAGGTGTAATTGATTTAATAGAAATGAAAGAATATATCTTTACTGATAAACAAGGTGAAGATTATAAAGTGGTAGATGTTAGAGATTCATTAAAAGATGATGCAGAAATTGCAAGACAGCATTTAATAGAATCAATAGTTGAAACTGATGAAGAATTAATGGAAAAATATTTTTCAGGAGAAGAGATTTCAGTTGAAGAAATTAAAAAAGGATTAAGAATAGCTACAATAGCAGGAACTGTAGTTCCGGTATGTTGTGGAACAGCATTTAAAAACAAAGGTATCCAACCCCTACTAGATGCTATAGTAGCATATATGCCTTCACCTGTTGATATTGAAGCTGTAAAAGGTATAGATCCTAAAACAGAAGCAGAAATATCAAGAAAACCAGCTGATGAAGAAAAATTCTCTGCATTAGCATTTAAGATTGTTACAGATCCATTTGTTGGAAGACTATCATTCTTTAGGGTTTATTCAGGAATATTAGAAAAAGGTTCTTATGTATTAAACTCAACTAAAGGTAAAAAAGAAAGAATGGGAAGATTACTTCAAATGCATGCAAACAAAAGAGATGAAATTGATATAGTTTATGCAGGAGATATTGCTGCTGCAGTTGGATTAAAAGATACAACTACAGGAGATACTTTATGTGCTGAAGATGCTCCAATTATATTAGAAAGAATGGAGTTTCCAGATCCGGTTATCTCAGTTGCAGTAGAGCCTAAAACAAAAGCTGACCAAGAAAAAATGGGGACAGCATTATCTAAACTTGCTGAAGAAGATCCAACTTTCCAAGTTAAATCTGATCAAGAAACTGGACAAACTATCATAGAAGGTATGGGAGAATTACACTTAGAAATAATCGTAGACCGTATGAAGAGAGAATTTAAAGTAGAAGCTAATGTAGGTAAACCACAAGTTGCTTACAGAGAAACTATACTTGGATCTTCTGACGTTGAAGAAAAATACGCTAAACAATCTGGAGGACGTGGACAATATGGACATGTTAAAATCAGAGTTGAAGCAAATGATGGAAAAGGTTATGAATTTGTTAATGAAATTACAGGAGGGGCAATTCCAAGAGAATATATTCCGGCTGTAGATAAAGGTATAAGAGAAGCTCTTGATTCAGGAGTTTTAGCTGGATACCCAGTACAAGACGTTAAAGTTACATTATACGATGGATCATACCACGAAGTGGATTCATCAGAAATGGCGTTTAAAATTGCAGGATCTATGGCTATGAAAAAAGCTTTAAGAGCTGCAAATCCTATCTTACTTGAACCAATATTCAAGTTAGAAATCACAACACCTGAAGAATACATGGGAGACGTTATAGGAGATTTAAACTCTAGACGTGGAACAGTATCAGGAATGAATGACAGAAACAATGCTAAAATCATTTCAGGAGGAGTACCTCTATCAGAAATGTTTGGATATGCAACTGACTTAAGATCAAAAACTCAAGGAAGAGCAACATATTCAATGGAATTTGAAAAATATCAACAAGTTCCAAAAACATTAGCAGAAAAAGTAATTGCTGAAAGAACAGGAAAATAATAAACCAAAGGAGATAATAAAATGGCAAAACAAAAGTTTGAAAGAAGTAAACCACACGTAAACGTTGGAACAATAGGACACGTAGATCATGGTAAAACAACAACAACAGCAGCT
>NZ_LOHX01000307.1 GCF_001559775.1 Streptobacillus felis
TAAAACATTACAAAAAAATTTTTTGTTTGTAGTTGTTGGATTTGAAACAAACTTAGTTATATTTAGCATATTAACTTGTTTTAATTCGTGTTCTATTATTACTCTATCAACATAATTTAAATGTTTGTAATTTAGCTCTTTATTATTTTCTATTTTTGTGTTATTATTAGTCATGGGTATACAGTTCCTTTCAATTAATTTAGTCGTTTATGATTGTACTGTATATCCAATTTTTTTCAAGTTATTTTTGGACACTTACTATTTTAATTTAGGTTTTTTCAGTATTTTTTTTTATTGTTTGCATTAGCAAAAAAAAAATGGTAAAATTTAGTATTAGAATACATATTTAGGGGAGATTTTTATGGCTAATATTACTGGAAGAGAAGTATTTCAAAGATTAAAAAATGATATTATTGAAAATCATAAAGAACTTGATATAGAAAGAATAGAAGAGGCTTATGTTTTAGCAGAAGAATCACACAGAGATCAAAAAAGAAAAAGTGGTGAAGAATATATTGTTCACCCACTTGAAGTTGCAGAAATATTATTAGCGCTTAGAATGGATACAGATACTATAGTTGCTGGTATATTACACGATGTTGTTGAAGATACTTTAATTACTCTTTCAGATATTGAATATAGTTTTGGTAAAGATGTAGCAATGTTAATTGATGGAGTTACAAAATTAAGAAATTTACCTAAAAAAGAAGGTAAACAAATTGAAAATGTACGTAAAATGGTAGTTGCTATGTCTGAAGATGTTAGAGTTGTAATAATTAAATTAGCTGATAGATTACATAATATGAGAACATTAAAATTTCAAACACCAGAGAAGCAGATTGAAAAATCTAAAGAAACTATGGATATATTTGCCCCTATAGCTCATAGAATTGGTATGGGAAAAATAAAATCAGAATTAGAAGATATATCTTTTTATTATTTAAATCAAAAAGGATACCAAGAAATTAAAGGTTTAGTTAATGCTAAAAAGGAAGAAAGACAAAGATATATAAAAAAAATAATTGAAATTATTGAAAATGAACTTAAAAAATCTAGCATTGATGCAACAGTTAATGGTAGAACTAAACATTTATATAGCATCTATAAAAAAATGTATGAAAAAAACAAACAATTTAAAGAATTGATGGATTTAACAGCGATAAGAGTCTTAACTAAAAAGGAAGTGGATTGTTATGCAGTATTAGGTTTAATTCATTCAATATTTACACCAGTACCTGGTAGATTTAAAGACTATATTGCTGTACCTAAAGCTAATGGATATCAATCTATACATACAACTGTTAGAGGTCTAGAGAATCAAATTATTGAAATACAGATTAGAACTGAAGAAATGCATCAGATTGCAGAAGAAGGAGTTGCTGCACACTGGATGTATAAAGAAAAAAAATCAAAAGATAAAAATGAAAAATATTATGCAGCAGTTAAGAAGATAATTGAAAATAGTATTGAAGGAGTAAATAATACAGTCCAAGAAGAAACTTTTGCAAAAGAAGTAACAGAACAAATTTTAAAGAAAACAATATTTGTTTTCACTCCTAAAGGTGATGTTGTTGAATTAACAGCTGGATCAACTGTATTAGATTTTGCATTCCAGGTCCACACTCAAATAGGATACAGAACTATAGGTGCAAAAGTAAATGATAGAATTGTTACTTTAGATTATGTTGTTGAAAATGGTGATAAGATTGAGATACTTACATCAAAAACAGCTAAAGGACCAGGAAATGATTGGATAAATATAGTTAATAATCAAAGTTCTAAATCAAAGATTAGAAAATGGTTTAAAGATATGGAATTTGAAATTAAATCTAAAGAAGGAGAAATTCTAATAAATGAAGAATTTAATAAAATAGGTTTAAAATTCAAAGACTTTGAAGATGATGATAGAGTTTTACTATATATGAAGAAATTTAATATAATGAATATAGAACAACTTTATTATAAATTTGCTAATAACGAATTAAACTTAGAACATTTTATTGCTAAATTTGAAAAGAAAACAGAAGTAAGTATAGAACAAGCAATAGAAGAAGAAACAGCAAAAGGTACTCAAAAAATAAGGGAAAATAATCAAGGAATTAAAGTAAGCGGTTCTGATAATACTTTATTTAATTTTGCAAAATGTTGTGCCCCTTTACCAGGAGATAATATATCTGGATTTGTTACTAGAGGTAGAGGTATAGTAATACATAGATCTGATTGCAATAATGTATTAAAATTACTGGAACAAGAACCAGAAAGAGAAATAGAAGTATATTGGGATGAAAGTTTATTAGAAAAATCTAATGCTAAATATCAGATGTATTTTACTATAAAAACAGTAGGTAGACCAGGTTTAATGTTAGATATTATGAGATTATTAAATGAATATAAAATGGACTTAACAGGTGTAAATACAAAAGTAGTAAAAGAAAATGGAGAAAGTCTAGCATTAATACAATTAGGAGTATTAGTCAAGAAGAGAGAAGATTATGAGAAATTAAGTAAAAATCTTTTAAATATGAGAGAAATATTAGAAATAATACGTAAATAGGAAGTGAAAAAATGGAAAAACCAATTAAATATAATTTAGAAAAAAAAGATGGGAGGGCAAGAGCTGGAATAATTGAAACACCACATGGATTAATATATACACCTGTATTTATGCCAGTAGGGACTCAGGCAACAGTTAAAACTATGACTCCAGAAGAGTTGGAAGATATAGGTGCTGAAATTATTCTAGGTAACACATATCATTTATATCTTAGACCAGGTGATGAATTAATAGCTAAATTTGGATATTTACATAATTTTATGAATTGGAAAAATTCAATTTTAACTGATAGTGGAGGATTTCAAATTTTTTCACTTGGTGATTTAAGAAAGATAAAAGAAGAAGGTGCATATTTTAGATCACATCATGATGGTTCTAAACATTTTATTTCACCTGAAAAATCTATAGAAATACAAAATAATTTAGGTTCAGATATCATGATGGTTTTAGATGAATGTCCACCAGGATTATCAACTAGAGAATATTTAATACCTTCAATTGAAAGAACTACTAGATGGGCTAAAAGATGTATAGAAGCTAATAAAAATCCTGAAAAACAAGGGTTGTTTGCAATAGTTCAAGGTGGGATATATGAAGATTTAAGAGAAAAATCGTTAAATGAATTATTAGAAATGGATGAAAGTTTTTCAGGTTATGCAATAGGTGGATTAGCAGTTGGCGAACCACGTGAAGATATGTATAGAATTCTTGCGCATACAACACCTTTATTACCTGAGAGTAAACCTAGATATCTTATGGGTGTAGGTGAGCCCCTAGATATGTTAGAAGCAATTGAAAATGGAATAGATATGATGGATTGTGTACATCCGTCAAGAATAGGTAGACATGGAACTGTTTTTACAAAATATGGTAGACTTGTTATTAAAAATAAAGAGTATGAATACGATGATAGACCATTAGATGTTGCTAATAATTATGTATGTAGAAATTATACTAGAGCATATATTAGACACTTATTTAAGACTAATGAAATATTGGGTCAAAGACTTGCAACATATCAAAATATTTGGTTTTTAATTAACCTTATGAAAGATGCTAGACAAGCTATTTTAGAAGGAAGATTTAAAGAATTTAAGCAAGAATTTATTTCTAACTATAATCAGGGTAAAAATTCTGAATGGATAAAACCTAAAGATATTAGAAAGGGGGAATAATGCATATAAAAAGAGAAAATATTAATGCTATAGGACTAGGATATGGAGAATTAGCATTAAAAGGAAAAAATAGAGGTACTTTTGAAGGTAATATTAAACAAAGAATTAATAATAAGCTAATAAATTTTGATGCAAAATTAGTAAATGATCTATCAAAATTATATGTATATACAAATGAAAGTAATAATGAGAATTTAATTGGTGAATTAAAAAAAATATTTGGTATTAATAATATGAATTTTTCAGTTATGGTTGAAAGTGAAGAAAGATGTATTAAACAAAAAATAGAAGATATCTCAAATGAATTATATCAAGAAGGTGCTAGAACCTTTAAAATTGAAGTAAATAGAGCTAATAAAAAATTTGAAAAAAATTCAATGGATTTTGCAAAAGAATTAGGTGCACATGTATTAATAAATACAGAATTCACAAAAGTTTCCATGAAAAATCCAGATGTATTAATTTCTTTAGATATTAGAGAAAAAACATATATTTATACTGAAAAAATAAATACCTATGGTGGTCTACCCTTAGGTTCATCAGGAAATGGATTATCATTAATTTCAGGAGGAATAGATTCTCCGGTTGCATCATTTTTAATGGCTAAAAGAGGGTTGAAATTAGAATATGTTACTTTCCATTCTTTTCCATTTACATCTAAAAAAGCTTTAGTAAAAATAGAAGAATTAGTAAAAATATTAAGTGAATATAATGGTAAATCTAAATTTTATTCTATGAATATATTACCAATACAGCAGGCTATAAATGAAAAAACAAATAAAGAATATGCAACTATTTTAACAAGAAGAGCAATGATGAGACTTTCGGAAATGTTAGTTAAAAAAAATAATTTAAAAGCTTTAGTAACTGGAGAAAGTTTAGGTCAAGTTGCCTCTCAAACTTTAGAAGGGCTAAACTGTACATCAAATGCTGTTGAAAAAACAGTGGTATTTAGACCATTAATTAGTATAGATAAAATAGAAATTATAGAAAAAGCAAAAGAAATTGGTACTTATGAAAAATCAATAGAACCACACGATGATTCTTGTGCAATGTTTGCACCAAAACATCCAAATACAAAACCTAGCATTGAAAAAATATTAATAGAAGAATCAAAAATTGAAAACTATGATGAAATATTACTTGAAATTTTTAATAATAAGAAAATGGTGTTAGTTAAGTAATGTTAAAAAAATACAATAAAGATAAAATAATTTCAATGGCTAAGATTTATTTTAAAAAATATTTTTCTAAGGATCTTTCATTATTAGCATCTAACCTAACATATATGATGATTTTAACAATATTTCCTTTTTTTGCAATAATATTAGGTGTTGCAAAAGGTTTTGGGTTAGATGAGAAACTTATACTACAAATAAAGACTTTTATTCCACAAAATGAAGAAGTTTTATCATATGTTTTAGAAACTACAAATAATCTAATTGATAATGCTAGAGGTGGGATACTTACTGGTTTGGGTATAGCAATTTTAATATTTTCTGTAATAAGTATGTTTGATTTACTTGAAACAACTTTTAATAATATTTGGGATGTAAGAAAGAAAAGAAATATTTCTTCTAAATTTATTACTTATATTGCTGTAATATTTTTAGCACCAATATTTATATTATTAATACTTGCAAGTAGTTCTATGTTAGTTGATTTTATTAAGTCATTTACTGAAATATCTAATCTAACAAAATATATTTTAAAGATATTTAATATGTTATTTAGAATATCATTTATTTCAGCTCTATTTATATTAATTCCAAATAAAAGAGTAAAATTTTTACCAGCAGTTATTGGAGCTACAATTTCTGATATAGGATTAAATATATTATATAGCATATACATATATTTACAGTTTTCAATAAGTAGATACAATTTAATATATGGTTCATTAGCATTTATTCCAATATTTTTAATTTGGATGAAATATGCTTGGACTATAATTTTAATAGGTTCACAAATTACATATACTATACAAACTTCAAATGAATTAGTGGAAGAAAAATTTGAAATTTCACTTTCTATGAAAAAAAAGATAGGAATATATATTTTACACATTTTATCAAAAAGATTTAATAATATGGAAAAACCTATTAATATGAAACAATTAGTTGAATATACTGGGATTTCAGAAAAAGCACTAAATAGATGTATAAGTATGCTTGAAGAATACGGATTAATAAATGAAGTTTTAGATGAAAATAAGGAAGTAGAATATTATCAGATAAATATGAATCCAAATAAATTAAGTTATGAAATGTTTAATGCTATTATTGAAAATGATATTATAGATGATAAATTTATATTAGAACAAATGACAGTTGAAAGAAGAAAAGAATTTGATGAGATTGTTGATCAACTTAAATATAAAAATGATAAATTGATAATAGAGAATAGGTGATGATATGTTACAAGTAATTTTAGTATTGCTAATAGCTCTAATATTTTTATTGATATACCTTATATATATTACTATCTCAAGTAAAAAAAATGATGAGTTTAAAGATATGAAGTTTGAAATTATAGAAAAACTTATGGAAAAAAATGAAAAATCAAAAGACGATATATCAAAATTAATATATGATGATAAAATAAATGTAAAAAATGAAATTAGTGATTTTAAATCAAATATTAGAGAAAATATTACTAAGGATGTTTTAACTCTAGGAGATAAAGTTGAAAATAGGTTAAAAGATGGATTTAAAATTTCAAATGATGCTGTAAATACAGTAATACAAAGATTAGTAAAAATAGATGAAGCACAAAAAAATATAGAAAAACTATCTACTGAGGTTGTTTCTTTACAAAAAATATTATCGGACAAAAAATCGAGAGGAACATTTGGTGAATCAAGATTAGAACAAGTATTGGAATATGTATTTGGAGATAATAATCTTTATGAAAGGCAATATAAATTTTCTAATGGTAAAGTTGCTGATGCTGTAGTATTTTTAAATACTAAACTAAATAAATTAGCAATAGATTCAAAGTTTCCGTTAGAAAACTATATGCTATATATTGAAAATAAGAGTGTAGAATATAAAAAGGAATTTATTAAAGATTTAAAAAAACATATAGATGATATTTCAAGTAAATATATTATTCCAGGAGAAACGATAAATCAAGCTATAATGTTTTTACCTAGTGAATCAATTTTTATGGAAATATATAATGATTTTCCAGAAATTCTAGAATATGCATATTCTAAAAAAGTATGGATTTCATCTCAAACTAATTTGATGATATATATTACAACTATGCAATTTTCAGCTATAGAGTATAAAAAAAATGAAAATGCAAAAGAAATTTTAGCTCAATTAGATAGATTTTCAAATGAATTTACAAGATTTTATACTAGGTGGGAAAACTTAAATAAAGATTTTAAAAAATATGAAAAGGACTTTAATGATTTAAGTATTACTAGTGAAAAGATAATAAAAGAGTTTGAGAAAATAAAAAATTTAGTTGATATCAATGAATAATATGATATAATAAAATTGAATATTTAATAAGGAGATAGATATTATGAGAAAAGCAGGAATTTTACTTCATCCTACATCTTTACCTGGTAGAGAAGGTATAGGTACTTTAGGCATTGAAGCTTTTAAATTTATTGATTTTTTAAAAAAATCAAAACAAAAATTATGGCAAATATTTCCATTGGGTCCTACAGGTTATGGAGATTCTCCATATCAATGTTTTTCAGCTTTTGCTGGTAACCCATATTTAATTGATTTAGAAACTTTAGTTAAAGAAGGTTATCTTGAAAATGAAGATTTAAATGTTTATTTTGGAGATAATAAAGAAAGTATAGAATATGGATTAATTTATACTAATAAGTTACCTATTTTAAGAAAAGCTTTTACAAAGTTTGATGTTGAAAATAATGAATTTTTAAACTTTAATGTTGAAAATAATTATTGGTTAGATAATTATTCTTTATTTGCAGCTCTTAAAACATATTTTAATGGAGAATCATGGTCAAATTGGCCTAAAGAATTAAAAAATAGAGAAGAAGAATCTATTAAAGAATATAAGGTTAAATTAATAGATGAAATAAATTATCAAAAATTCTTACAATATATATTCTTTAAACAATGGAAATCTATAAAAAATTATGCTAAACAAAATGGAATAGAAATTATAGGTGATATACCAATTTTTGTATCTATGGATTCAGCAGATGCATGGTCAAATCCAGAAATTTTCTTATTTGATAAAGAAAGAAATCCTGTTAAAGTAGCAGGAGTTCCACCTGATTATTTCTCAGCTACAGGACAATTATGGGGGAATCCATTATTTGATTGGGCTAAGTTAAAAGAAACAGGATATAAATGGTGGATAGATAGAGTAAAAGCAAATCTATCTTTATATGATGTAATAAGAATAGATCATTTTAGAGGATTTGAATCTTATTGGGCAATAAATTATGGAGAAACAACAGCAATTAACGGAAAATGGGAAAAAGGTCCTGGAATAGACTTGTTTAATGAAATTAAAAAATCTTTAGGGGATATAAATATTATTGCAGAAGACTTAGGTATTTTAACAGATGAAGTTGTAGAACTAAAAGAAAGTGCTGGTTTCCCTGGTATGAAAATACTGCAATTTGCCTTTGATCAAGATCCTGAAAATGAATATTTACCACATAATTTTGAAAATAATACAGTAGTTTATACTGGTACTCATGATAATGATACAACAAATTCATGGTATTTTAAATTAACAGATGCTGAAAAAGGAGAAGTAAGAGACTATTTAAATGTAAGTGATGATTCATACATAGTTTATTCTATGATTAGACTTGCATTAAGATCTGTTGCTGATACTGCAATTATACCTATGCAAGATTATTTAAATTTGGGTGAATTTGCACGTATTAATACTCCAGGACTTGCTAGTGGTAACTGGCAATGGAGATTAAATGAATGGGCATTAAATGATGACTTAGCTGCAAATATTGCTCATTTAACTGAAATATACGGTAGAAATTAAGAAAGGAGAGCTTATGAACTTATTTAATTATGATAAAACCCCTTTAGCTTATAAATATAGGCCAAAAGATTTAAATGGATTTTATGGTCAAGATAAAATAAAAAAAATTCTATTTAATATTATAGAAAATAAGAAAATCATAAGCTCTATATTCTTTGGACCAAGTGGTACAGGTAAAACAACTTTAGCAAAAATAATTGCGGATAAACTTGATTATGAATATGTTTATTTAAATGCTATAAAGGCATCAAAAAGCGATATAATAGAAATATCTCAGAAAGCTAAAAATAGTGTCAATAAGACACTATTGTTTTTTGATGAGATACATAGATTTAATAAATTACAGCAAGATTCTTTATTAGAAGATTTAGAAAACGGGAATATAATATTAATTGGTGCAACAACAGAAAATCCATATTATTCTCTTAATAGAGCACTACTTTCAAGAGTATTATTATTTGAATTTAAGAAATTAAGTGAAGATGATATATATAAAATAATTTTAAATGTTGTAGAATCAGAAAACATTGAATATGATAAAAAAGTTCTTAAATATATTTCAATAATTTCTGATGGTGATGCTAGAACTGCAATTAATTATGTGGAAACTTTAAATCATGCTAATTTATTAAATACATGTATTGAAGAAATAACTGAGGTTTTGAATGTAAAGGTTTATGCAGATAGATATGATGCAATATCTGCAATGATAAAATCGATTAGGGGATCAGACCCTGATGCAGCAGTATATTGGATGAGTAAACTATTAGTAGGAGGAGAAGATCCTATGTATATTGCAAGAAGATTAGTAATTTTAGCTAGTGAAGATGTTGGTTTAGCTAATGTACAGGCAATAAATGTTGCAACATCATGTATGAATGCAGTAAAGGAAATTGGAATGCCTGAATCTAGGATAATACTTTCTGAATGTGCAATATATTTAGCGTTATCACCTAAAAGCAATAGTGCTTATGTTGCTGTCAATATGGCTATAGAAGATATAGAAGAAAATGGAGCACAAAGTGTACCTATACACCTAACAAAAGTAGGTGCTAAAAATTATTTATATCCACATAATTATGAAAATAATTATATTAAACAAAAATATATGAATGAAAAGAAAAAATACTATATTCCTGGAGATAATAAATTTGAAAAAAATATGGAAGAGGTATGGTTGAAAATTAAAGGAGAAAAATAAAATGGAAAAAAATATCATATATATACTACTTGCAATTTTTGCAGGTATAGTGGTTACACTTCAAGGACCTGTAAATGTTGAATTAGGCAAATCTTTAGGAAGTGATTATTGGGCTGCTTTAGCATCATTTGTTATTGGAACTATATTTTTAATATTGTTTATGGTAATAACTGGTCAAAAAGCACCAACTTTTGCACAATTTGTAAATACTTCATGGTGGAAATATTTAGGAGCTATTACTGGAGCTATATATGTTTTATCTGTAATTACTATTATTCCTGCATTAGGTGTTGGATTTGCAACTATATTACTAATGTTTTCACAACTTGTAATGGCTATGATTATAGATCATTATGGGTTATTTGGATATGCAGTAAAAACTTTTTCTTTTGAAAGAATGATAGGTGTGGCACTTATGGCTGCAGGAATATTTTTAATAAATAGGAAGTAGGTATTTATGTATAAAGTATCATTAGCACCAATGGTAGATAGAACAGACACTCATTTTAGAAATTTTATTAGAATGATAAATGAGGATATAGAATTATATACTGAAATGATTACAACACAAGCAATATTAAATGGATATAAAGAAAAAATATTAAAGAAAACATCTGAAGAAAATCCTGTTGTATTACAGATTGCAACTTCATCTTTAAATGAAAGTATTGAAGCAGCAAAGATTATTAAGTATACAGATTATAATAGTGTAAACATTAATGTTGGTTGTCCTTCAGATAGAGTTTCAGGCCATAATATGGGTGCATATTTAATGAGTGAACCTCAATTGGTAAGAGATATTGCACAAGCTGTAAAAGAATATTCTGGTAAACCTGTAAGTATAAAAAATAGAATAGGAATAGATGGAAAAGGAATTTTAGAAAATGATAGAAAAATAGTAACATATGAAGAATTATTAGATTTTATAGATATAACAAATGTAGATAAATATATAGTACATGCAAGGATAGCTATATTAAAAGGTTTAAGTCCTAAAGAAAATAGGACTATACCTCCTTTAGATTATGATATGGTTTATAGATTAAAAAAAGATAGACCTAATTTAGAAATTGAAATAAATGGTGGTATAAAAACTATTGAAGATATAGTAAATCACCATAATTATGTAGATTCTGTGATGATAGGTAGAACTTTTTATGATAATCCTATGCTTGCTAATGAAATAAATAAATTAAATGGAAAAGTAGAAATAGAAATAAAAGATATTTTGAAAAAAATGTTTCATTATGTGAAAAAAATAGAAGAAAACGGTGAAAAACCTCACCATTTTTTAAGACATACTTTAGGACTTTTCTATAATACACCATATAGTAAGTTATGGAAAAATAAAATATCACCAACTAATTCTAATAGTAATGATATTCTTGAATTTTTATCTATAATAGTGTAAAATATAGTATATATTTAAAAAAATAGGAGGAATGTATGAAAGTAGTAGTTGTAGGTGCAAATCATGCTGGGACAGCGACAATTAATACAATTTTAGGTAACTATCCAGGAACAGAAGTAGTTGTTTTTGATAAAAATAATAACATTAGTTTCTTAGGTTGTGGAATGGCTTTATGGATAGGGGATCAAATTGATGGTTCAGAAGGATTATTCTATTCAAACAAAGAAAAATTAGAATCAAATGGTGCTAAAGTATACATGGAAACTGAAGTATATGACATCGATTTTGAAAACAAAGTAGTTTATGCGAAAAGTAAATGTGGAAAAGAATTTGTAGAAAAATATGATAAAGTAATACTTTCTACAGGATCTTTACCAATTGATTTACCAATTATAGGTAAAGAATTAGAAAATGTTCAATACGTTAAATTATTCCAAAATGCAGCGGAAGTAATTGAAAAATTAAAAAATCCTGAAATTAAACATGTTACTGTAATAGGTGCAGGATATATAGGAGTAGAATTAGCTGAAGCATTTGAAAGAAAAGGTAAAAAGGTTAGATTAGTTGATTCTTCAGAAGATTGTTTATCAACATATTATGATAAAGAATTTAGAACTAGAATGAATGATAACTTAGAAAATCACGGAATTGAATTATCATTTGGTGAATGGTTAAAAGAAATTAAAGGTACAGATGGTAAAGTATCAGGAATAGTTACTGATAAAGGTGAGTATGCAACTGATATGGTAATATTATGTGCTGGATTTAGACCTAACACAGACTTATTAAAAGGTAAAGTAGAATTATTTAGAAATGGTGCATATTTAGTAGATAAAACTCAAAAAACATCTCAAGATGATGTTTATGCAATAGGAGATTGTGCTACTATTTATGATAACGCTATTGATGATGTTAACTACATTGCATTAGCAACTAACGCTGTAAGAAGTGGTATAGTAGCTGCGCATAATGTTTGTGGAACTAAATTAGAAGGAATAGGAGTTCAAGGTTCAAATGGAATTTCTATTTATGGATTAAACATGGTTTCAACTGGATTATCAGAAGAAAATGCAAAAAGACGTGGATTTGAAGTAGAAACTACTACATTTACAGATAATCAAAAACCAGAATTTATGAAAACAGAAAACGATCAAGTTACAGTAAAAATAGTTTATGATAAAAATTCAAGAAGAATTTTAGGAGCACAAATGGCTTCTACATTAGATATTTCACTTGGATTACACGTGTTCTCACTTGCAATTCAAGAAAAAGTAACTATTGATAAATTTAAATTATTAGATATTTTCTTCTTACCACACTTTAACAAACCATATAACTACTTTACTATGACGGCTTTAGGGGCAAAATAGTTATAATTAGGAGGAAAAAATGAGTAAAGTTTTACATTTAGCAGCAGCTGAACAATTAAAAGAAATATTTGAAAAAGAAAAAGTAGTTTTAGTAGACTTCTTTGCAACATGGTGTGGACCATGTAAAAGATTAGGACCAGTTTTAGATGAACTTAGTGAAGAAGCAAATTTTGCTATAGTTAAAATTGATGTAGATCAATTTCCTGAATTAGCTGGAGAATATGGAGTAAGAAGTATACCTACTTTATTCGTAGTAAAAGATGGAGAAAAAGTTGCTGCAGATTTAGGATTTAAAACAAAAGATGAATTATTTTCTTTAGTGAAAAATAATATATAATTATATAAAAGTATAATTAATTTTCTAAGGAATAGTATAGTTGTAATATATACTATTCCTTTTTTTTATGGTATAATATGGTATATATTTAAAATGAGGTGATTAAATGAAAAGACAAAAATTTAATATAACAGGTATGCATTGCACTAACTGTTCGTTAAATATAACTAAAAATATCGAAAAAAAAGATGGAATAGAAAATGTTAATATTAATTTGATTACATCTAAAATGTCTGTTATTTATGATGAAAATAAAGTAGATAATGACATGATAATTGAAACTGTAAAAAAACTAGGCTTTGGAATAGAAGTTGAAGAAAATATTAATACTCAAAATATTGAAAAAAAAGAAAAAAATTATGATATATATAAGTTAGTAATTTCTATATTTTTTTCATTAATAATTATGTATATTTCTATGGGACATATGTTAGGTTTTAAACCTGTAAAATTCTCTACTATATTACAAATATTAATTAGTAGTTTTATAATGATATTTTATTATAAATATTACATTTCTGGAATTAGATCATTGTTAAATAAAAATTCTAATATGTTAACTTTAATTTCAGTAAGCACTTTGTCTGCGTATATATACAGTATCATAAGTGTGTTGACGAAAAAGAATGATATATACTTTGAATCTATAGTAGTAATACTTACTTTGGTAAGTATAGGTAAATTTGTAGAATCAAAAATAAAAAAGAATGCTTCTGATACAATATATAAAATGATGGATTTAACTCCTAAAAAAGCAGTTATAATAAAAGGTGGAAAAGAAATATTAATAGAAGTTGAGGAATTAGAAGTAGGAGATGAAGTATTAGTTAAATCTGGTGAAATTATAGCGTGTGATGGATCAGTAATTGAAGGAAAAGGTTATGTAAATGAATCTTCAATTACTGGTGAAAGTAAATTGATAGAAAAAAATATTAATGATCAAGTTATTTCATCAAGTATTTTAGAAAAAGGATATATTATAATAAAAGTTGAAAAAGAAAATAAGGACACTGTGATATCTAAAATTATTAATTTAGTTGAAGAGGCAACCTCAAGCAAACCTCCTATATCTAAATTAGCAGATAAAATTAGTGGTATTTTAGTACCTATAATTTTTTGTATAGCTATTTTAACTTTAATTTTATCTATACTTTTTGGAGTGAAGTTATCCGATGCAATAAATAGATCTATTTCTGTTTTAGTAATATCTTGTCCATGTGCTTTAGGTATTGCAACACCTATATCTATAATGGTTGGTAGTTTAAAAGGGGCAAAAATGGGTATTTTATTTAAAAGTGCGGAGTTATTAGAGATTATTAAGGACTCAACTGTTATATTATTTGATAAAACAGGAACATTAACTAAAGGTAAACCTAAAGTTATAGATTTCATAAATTTAACAGAAAATAATGAAATATATGATTACATATATTCTATAGAAAAAAAATCTGAACATCATTTAGCTAATTCTATTGTTAATTTTTTTAATGATAAAAATTATTTGAATTTAGATATAGAAGAATTTATTCAACATGAAGGAAGAGGAATAAGTTCGAAAATTAATGGTAAAAAAATATTAATAGGTAATGTAAAAATGATGAGGGAAAATAATGTAGAATTAGATGATTACTTAGTTGATATAAAGAATTATTCTAATGAAGGAAAGACAATTATACTTGTATCTATTGATTATAAATTATCTTCATTAATTACTATAGCGGATGAGATTAGAGATGATGCAAAATTAACTATAGAAAAAATAAAAAGTTTAGGAATTAGACCGATTATGCTAACCGGAGATAATGAAGGTACAGCAAAATATGTTGGTAAAAATGTAGGTATAGATGAAATATATTACGGATTATTACCCAATGAAAAGTATAAAATACTATTAAATTTACAAAAAAATAATAAGGTAATAATGGTAGGTGATGGAATTAATGATGCACCAGCTTTAGCCAAATCTGATGTAGGAATTAGTATAGGTGGATCAACAGATATAGCTATGGAAATTTCAGATATAGTTTTAATAAGACAAAAACTAATAGATATAGTTAATGCTATTTATCTAAGTATTTCAGTAATAAAAAATATAAAAATAAGTTTATTTTGGGCATTTATATATAACTTTATTGGTGTAGCGATGGCAACAGGTATTTTTTCTAAATATGGTATTAATTTAAATCCAATGTTTGCAGCGTTTGCGATGAGTATGAGTTCAATATGTGTATTATTAAATGCAATGACACTAAATTTTTTTAAAGGAGTGAAATAGGTGTAAATAATGAAAAAAGAATATTTTGAAAGTTTTGATGGTATTCAAATTCCATATGTTTCGTATGAAAATGGTAATAAGAAAAAAGTATTAATGTTACATGGACTATACGAATATATTGATAGATATTATGAGTTTGCAACTAAATTAAATGAGGCAGGTTATGATGTTTATTTATTTGAATATAGAGGTCATGGAGAATTGAGGCAGGGAGACATTGCTGATTTTGGAGATAAGGGAATTACAGGTATATTAAATGACATAAAATTATTTATTAAACATAAATTTAACAATATTTCTAATGATAATATATTTTTAATAGGAAAAGGATTAGGAGGATTATTAAGCCTATATCTACAAGAAGATATGAAATTAAAAAATTCTGTTTTAGTATCTATGCCTATAGAAAAGAAATTTTCAATATTTATGGGTAAATTAATTACTAGTATAGAAATGAAATTTAGTATGAGAAATAGTTTTATTAATAAAGTAGTACTAAGAACACTTAATAGAGCTTTTATTAAAGAAGGAAAATCTTCTTGGTTAAATAGAGATAAAGAAGTTGTTATATCATATTTAAATGATGAAAATTATTTAAAAAAAGGTTCAGCAAGACTTTATAATAATGTGTTGTCTCTAACATCGTTTATAAAGAAAAATATTAAAAAAATAAATGAAAATGCAAATATTTTTGTTGTTTTTGGAACAAGAGATGCTTTAGTTTCAGAGACTAAATTAAAAAAATATATGCAAAAAATAAATAATGGGAAAAATAATATTAAGTTTTTAAAAGTAAAAAAGGCAAGACATGATATATTAAATGAATTAAATAAAAATGAAGTAATAAATGAAATAATAAAATATATGGATGGTATTAGTAATGGAAATTGATGTTTTATCACCAATAGACGGGAGTTTATTAGGTAGCGTTAAAAAGATGTTTAAAGAAGATGTAGATAACATTTATGTTAAATCAAGAAATAGTTTTAAATTATGGAAGGATTTATCAACTGCAAAGAGAGCAGAATATATGTATAAAGCATCTGAAATATTAGAAAAAAATAAAGAAAAAATAGCTGATATAATGAGTAAAGAAATCTCAAAACCATATAAAGATTCGATGATAGAAGTTGAAAGAACAGTTGGATTAATTAAGTATTCAGCAGAAGAAGGTATGAGAATATTCGGAGAAGTAATAGAAGGTAAAAATTACGATGATAGTTCAAAAACTAAGGTAGCTATAGTGAAAAGAGAGCCTGTTGGAGTTGTCTTAGCTATTTCACCTTTTAACTATCCAATTAATTTAGCAGCATCAAAAATAGTACCTGCATTAATTTCAGGTAATACAGTTGTATTTAAACCAGCAAGTCAAGGAGTATTATCAGGGATTGAATTAGTAAAATGTTTTGAAGAAGCAGGATTACCTGAAGGAGTATTACAAGTTGTAACAGGTAAGGGATCAGAAATTGGTGATTATTTAAATACACATAAAGAAATTGATTTTATTAATTTTACTGGAAGTACACCTATTGGAGAAAGAATAGGTATGCAAGCTAAAATGAAACCAATATTATTAGAACTTGGAGGTAAAGATGCTGCAATAGTTCTTGAAGATGCAGATTTAGATAAAGCTTCAAAAGATATAGTTAGTGGCGCTTTTTCATATTCAGGTCAAAGATGTACTGCTATAAAAAGAGTTTTGGTTATTGATAAGATAGCAGATGAATTGATATTAAAGATAAAAGAAAAAGTTTCTAAATTAAGAGTTGGTAATCCTTTTGATGATGTAGAAATTACCCCATTAATTGATGAAAAAAGTGCAATTTTTGTTGAGGATTTAATTAATGATGCAATAAGTAAAGGAGCTATAGCTTTAACAGAAATAAAAAGAGAAAAAAATTTAATTTATCCTTTACTACTTGATAAAGTAACGGAAGATATGGATATTGCATGGGTTGAACCATTTGGACCTGTTTTACCTATAATTAGAGTTAAAACAGAGGAAGAAGCACTAGAAATTGCAAATAAATCTGAATATGGTTTACAAAGTTCAATTTTTACAAACAATATAGACAAAGCATTTAAGTTTGCGAATAATTTAGAAGTAGGTACAGTACACATAAATAATAAGACTCAACGTGGTCCAGATAATTTTCCTTTTTTAGGTATAAAAAATTCTGGAGTTGGAGTACAAGGTATTAGACATAGTATACTTTCTATGACAAAAATAAAAACAATAGTAATAGACATGTAATGGAGGTAAAAATGAAATATTATGGAGGAATTGATTTAGGAGGAACAAATTCTAAAATTGGTATTTTAGATGAAACAGGTAAGATAGTTTATTCAACTATAGTAAAAACTGAATCAAGTTTAGGTTATGAAGAATCTGTAAAAAAATTATCGGACCATATCAAATTTGGTCTAGAAAAAAATGGGATTTCTTATTCAGATTTTGTGTCATTAGGTATTGGTGTACCTGGACCTATAGTTAATAAATCAACTGTACTAATGTGGGCTAATTTTCCTTGGCCAAATAATTTAAACTTGGCTAAAGAATTTGAAAATGAATTATTAAAACCAGTTTTCCTAGATAATGATGTAAATGTAATTACATTAGGAGAATTATGGGTTGGGGCTGCAAAAGGGTATAAAAATGTATTAGGTATGGCAATAGGAACAGGAATAGGTGGAGGAGTTGTTGTAAACGGTGAAATTATTTCTGGTAAAAATGGTGCCTCAGGAGAAATAGGACATATACCTATAGAAAAAAAAGGTAGACTTTGTGGTTGTGGTAAAAGAGGTTGCTTTGAAGCATATGCATCTGCAACTGGAATTGCTAGAATTGCTAAAGATAGATTACAAGTTAATAAAAATAATGAACTATATAATTTAACATACGGTAGAGATCCGGAGGCAAAAGATGTATTTGAATGTGCAAAAAATGGAGATAAGCTTTCTTTAGATATAGTTGAAGAAACAGCTGAATACTTAGCAATAGGTATAAGTTCTGCACTTTCTATACTAGACTCAGATATAGTTGTAATAGGTGGAGGAGTTGCTCTAGCAGGAGATTTCTTAATAGATAAAATTAAAAAATATTTACCAGAGTACTTAATGTCATCTATAGTTAATAATGTGGAAATAAAAATTGCAAAACTAGGTAATGATGCTGGTATATATGGTGCAGCATATTTAGCAATGCAATCAGTTAAATAGGAGAGTGAGTTGAATGAATACAGGGACGACCATATTGCCCCAGATATTATTGATTATTATCTTAATATTGATTAATGCTTTTTTTTCTGGTAGTGAAATGGCAATTGTTTCTATTAATAAAAATAGATTAAAAATATTAATAGATGAAGGAAATGAAAAGGCTATAAAATTAGAAAAGTTAATGGAGGAACCAGCAAATCTTTTATCTACAATACAAATAGGTATAACACTTGCAGGATTTCTAGCTTCTGCTTCTGCAGCAATATCTTTATCTGATTTTTTAGCAAAGTTTTTAACTAGATTTTCTATTCCGTATTATCAACAAATTTCGGTAATACTTGTGACACTTTTATTATCATATTTATCACTTGTTTTTGGTGAATTAATACCCAAAAGGTTAGCTTTATTAAATCCAGAAAAGATTGCTTTAACTAACATTGATATAATATTATTTGTTTACAAATTATTTATACCTTTTATTAAAATTTTATCTTTTTCAACAGATTTATTTTTGAGAATATTCAAAATAAATGAAGAAGATAATTTAGAAATTGTTAGTAAACAAGAAATAAAAATGATGGTTAATGATAGTGATATTAAGGATACAGAAAGAGTAATGATTGAAAAAATTATAGACTTTGAAGATAAAGTAGCAAGAGAAGTTATGATACCAAGAACTTCTATGTTTGCACTTGATATTGATTCAAATATTGAAGAAATTTTTACTTCAGAAGATATTATTAGATTTTCAAGAATACCTGTATATAAAGAAGATTTAGATAATATAGTTGGGATATTACACACTAAGAGTTTATTGAAAAAAGCATATGAAATAGGTTTTGAAAATATTAAAATAAAAGAAATTCTTCAAGAGGCATATTTTGTACCTGAAACAAAAAAAATACAGTCATTATTTATTGAAATGAAAACTTTAAAAAAACATATTGCTATATTGATAGATGAATACGGAGGAGTATCAGGTATAGTAACCTTAGAAGACTTACTTGAGGAAATTGTTGGTAATATTAATGATGAATATGATTTAGAACACGAAGATATTCAAAAAATTGGACAAAATAAATATATGATTAGTTCTTCTATTAGTTTAAACGATTTTAATGATTATTTTAATTTTAATATTGAATCCAATCATTATGATTCTTTAAATGGAATATTAATTGAAAAATTAGGTTTTATACCTTTAGATAATAAGATTAAAGATATAGTTTTTGATCAATTTAAAATAAAAATAATAAAAGTGAATAATAAGAGAATTGAGAAGGTAATTTTAGAAATTTTATAAGAGGGTGAAAGTATGAAAATATTTGTATTAAATAGTGGTAGTTCATCTTTAAAGTTTTCTGTAATTGATACTGCCAGCGAAGTAGTTTTAATTAAAGGATTATGCGAAAGAATTGGGATTGAAAATTCTAGATTCAGTATAAAAAATTTTGTTAAAAATAAAAAAATTGACAAAATTCCAGAATTATTCCCTAATCATAAAAGAGCTTTAGAATTTGTATTAAATGTATTGGTAGATTCAGAATTTGGTGTTTTTGAAACTGTAGATCAAATACAAGCTATTGGACATAGGGTAGTTCATGGAGGTGAAGAGTTTACTGAGCCACTTTTGATTAATGATAAAAATATTTTATCTTTAGAAAAAATTTCAACATTAGCTCCATTACATAACCCTGCAAATGTTATGGGTATAAAAGTAATGAGAGAATTACTACCAAATATACCTAATGTAGCTGTATTTGATACTGCTTTTCATTCAACTATGCCAGCTAAAGCATTTATGTATGCAATACCTTATGAAGAATATGAAAAGTTAAAAATAAGAAAATATGGATTCCATGGGACAAGTCATAAATATGTATATAAAGTTGCAGAAAAATTATTGCTTGAAAAAGGTGTTAATAAACCTTATGGTGGATATAAAATAATAAGTTGTCATTTAGGAAACGGTGCTTCAATTACCGCAATAAAAGATGGTAAAGTTTTAGATACCTCTATGGGATTTACTCCACTTGCTGGATTAGTAATGGGTACTCGTTGTGGTGATATAGATCCATCTATTGTTTTACATATAATGCAAGAGTATCACCTATCAGTTGAAGAAATGAGTCAGAAACTAAATAAAAGATCTGGAGTTTTAGGTATATTTGGAAAGAGTTCTGATAATAGAGAACTTACAGAAGCAATGTTAAATGGTGATGAAAGAGCTAAATTAGCTTTTGATATGTTAGCCTATAGTATTCAAAAATTTATAGGTTCATATTATATTCTTTTACAAGGAGTAGATGCAATAGTATTTACAGGTGGAATAGGTGAAAATTCAAGTGAAACAAGACAAAAAGTTTGTGAAAATCTTGAGTTTATGAATATAAATTTAGATTATGATAAAAATAAAATTAGAGTTTCAGGAGATGTAGATTTAAGTTTAGAAAATTCTAAAACTAGTATATTTAAAATAGAAACTAATGAGGAACTTATGATTTCTATTGAAACATATAATTTATTGAAAGGATAGTTAATGAGTAAAAAATTGATAGCAACAGATATGGATGGGACATTATTAAATAGTGAACATCTAATTCCAGAGATAAATAAGGAATATATTATTAAAATACAAGAAGAAGGTCATGTATTTGTACTTGCTAGTGGAAGGCCAACATTTGCTATGGTTGAACAATCAAAAGAGCTTAGAATGGATGAATTTGGAGGATATATTATTTCATATAATGGAGGGGAAATTTTAGAATGTAAAACTTCTAAAAGAATATATAGTTTAAGTATTGATAAAAAAGAAGTTTTAGAAATTTATGACTATGCATTGAAAAATAATTTATCTATTCTAATATATAGTCAGGGTAGACTTTTTGCAAATGAGGTAAATGAATATACAATAGTTGAAGCTGAAATTACAAATGCTAAAATTGAATTAATTAATGATTTTAAAGATGTTGATTTAGATAATGTTTCTAAATGTATGTTACTTTCTAATCCAGATTCTTTAATAGAACATGAGAAAAAATTAAAAGCAAGTCATTTAACAGATAAACTATTTTTTGCAAGGTCTTTACCTATATTTTTAGAAATTGTTAATAAAGATGTAGATAAAGGTAAAACTTTAAATAAATTAATGGAAATATTAAATATAGATAAAGAAAATACTATTTCTGCAGGTGATAGTTATAACGATATCCCTTTATTAGAAGTAAGTTCTTTAAAAGTTGTTCCTTCAAATGCTAAGCCAGAATTAAAAGAAATGGCAGACTATGTTGGTGTAAGTAATGAAGAAGGAATATTAGCAGACCTAATTAAAAAATTTATACTTAATTAAGTAATTATCGTGTTTATACTATTTACAAGCTAAGTAAAATATGATATTATTAGTAATGAAATAAAAAATGGAGGAAAAAAATGAGAAAGATTATCGTTGCAGGAAACTGGAAAATGAATAAAACAAGAACTGAGACAGAAAAATTCTTTAAAGAATTATTACCATTAGTTGAAGGTAAAACAGTTGAAATGGTTATTGCGGCACCATTTACAAATCTTGAAACTGCTATAAGAGAAACAAAAGGTAGTAATATTAAAATAGCAGCACAAAATATGAATCCAAAAGAAAATGGAGCATATACTGGAGAAGTTTCTCCTTTAATGTTAAAAGATTTAGGTGTTGAATATGTTTTAGTAGGACATTCTGAAAGAAGAGAATACTACAAAGAATCAAATGAATTTATAAATGAAAAAGTATGTTCTGCTATAGATCATGGTTTAAAACCAATATTATGTTTTGGAGAAACTTTAGAACAAAGAGAATCTAATATTACTGAAAAAGTTGTTGAAGAACAATTAAGAGAAGGATTAAAAGGTGTTTGTGAAAAAGGAATATTAAATGTAGTATTAGCTTATGAACCAGTGTGGGCTATAGGAACAGGTAAAACAGCTACATTTGAACAAGCTCAAGAAGTTCATGCATTTATTAGAAAATTATTAACTGAAATGTATAATGAAGAAATAGCAAATGAAATTACAATACAATATGGTGGTTCAATGAAACCTGAAAATGCTTTAGAATTAATGTCACAAAATGATATAGATGGTGGATTAATTGGTGGAGCTGCATTAGAACCTGCAAGCTTTGCTAAGCTTGTTGAAGCTGGTTCTAGTATATAAGGAGGATTAAATAATGAAAACATTATTGGTAATCTTATTAGTGGTATTAGCCATTATTTTAATAGGTGTAATTTTAATACAACCTGATAGAAGTCGTGGAATTGCTAAAACTGCTAATGTTTTAGATCAAGAGAAAGAAGGAATAGAAAAATTTACAGAATATGTTGCTTTTTTATTCTTGTTTGTTGCAATTTTATATAATATTATAAGATAAATATTAAAAAACATACATTTTTACTAGTTTAAACTTGACAAAGCTAAAAAAAAGTGTATAATAATATTGATTATTAATTAAGGAGGATGTGTTTATGTCAAAAAAAGGATTTGTTGAAGAATATGCTAAATTAACAGGAGAAACTAAAAAAAGATCTGAAGAGTTAGTTAATGCTTTCTTAGAAACAGTTGAAAAATTAGTTGTTAAAGGTGAAGATGTACAATTTGTTGGATGGGGATCATTCAAAGTTCAAGAAAGAAAAGAAAGAGAAGGAATCAACCCTAAAACTCAAAAAGAAATCAAAATACCTGCTAAAAAAGTATTAAAATTCAAAGTTGGTAAAAAATTCGCTGAAAAAGTTTCAAAAGCAAAATAGTAATATATAAGACTACATCTTAGGATGTAGTTTTTTTTACAAAAATGTATTTTTGAAATTTTATGCAAACGGTTTAATAGTTGACAAATCAATCTGAATAGTATAAAATATATTTAGATTATAAATGGAGGAAAATATGGATAAAAAAGTATTGAAGGATAAGATTTTACTATCTTTGAGAAGACAATATAGTAAAACTTTAGAAGATGCAAAAGAATATGAAATATATTATGCTGTTGCAAGAGCAACTATGGACGAGATTACAGAACATTGGTATAATACTAAAAAAACTAGACAACAAGATCAAGTAAAACAAATGTATTATTTATCTGCTGAATTCTTAATGGGTAGATACATGAGTAATAACTTAATCAATTTAAGATACAATGATGTTATGAGAGAAGTATTAGAAGAATTAGGTGTAGATATTAATAAATTAGAAGACTATGAAATGGACGCTGGATTAGGTAATGGAGGATTAGGTAGATTAGCTGCTTGTTTCTTAGATTCATTAGCTACATTAGGTTTACCTGGACATGGTTATGGTTTAAGATATAAATATGGAATGTTTGAACAAAAAATAGAAAATGGATTCCAAGTTGAGTATCCAGATGATTGGCAACAATATGGTACTCCTTGGTGTGTAAAAAGAATTGATAGAGTATTTGAGGTTAAGTTTGGTGGAGATATAGAAATTCATAAAGATGAAGTAGGTAAAGAGTATTTCAAAAGAGTTAATACGGAAAATGTATTAGCAGTTGCGTATGATGTACCAGTTATAGGATATGGAAATAATGTTATTAATACATTAAGATTATGGGAAGCAAGATCTCCTGAAGGTTTTGATTTAAAATTATTTAACTCTCAAAACTATATTTTAGCATCTGAAAAAGAAGTTAGAGCTAAAGATATTTCAAGAGTTTTATATCCTAATGATACTGAAAGAGAAGGTAAAATATTAAGACTTAAACAACAATTTTTCTTTACATCAGCTTCATTACAAGATATTATAAGAAGACATAAAGCTACATTTGGTAATAATTTTGCTTTATTGCCGGAAAAAGTTGCTATACAGTTAAATGATACACACCCTGTTGTGGCTATTCCTGAATTAATGAGAATATTATTAGATCAAGAAAAATTAAGTTGGGATGAAGCATGGGAAATTTCTAAAAAAGTATTTGCATATACTAACCATACTATATTATCAGAAGCTTTAGAAAAATGGGAAATAAATATATTTAGACCATTATTACCAAGAATTTATCAAATTATAGAAGAAATCAATAGAAGATTCTTAATAGAGTTATCTAATAAAGTAAATGGTGACTACGATAAGATTAAGAGAATGAGTATAATTGGTGATGATAAGGTTAAAATGGCATGGCTTGCAATAGTTGGTTCACATGCAGTAAATGGAGTTGCTGAATTACATACAGAAATATTAAAAAACCAAGAATTAAAAGATTGGTATGAATTATATCCTGAAAAATTCCAAAATAAAACTAATGGAATAACACAAAGAAGATGGTTATTAAATGCTAACCCAGAATTAGCATCATTAATAACAGAATTAATTGGAGATAAATGGATAGTTGATTTAACAGAACTTAAAAAATTAGAAGCATACTTAGACGATGAAAATGTCTTAAATAGACTTTCTGATATTAAAAAAGAAAATAAAGTTAAATTAGCTAAATATATAAAAGAAACAACTGGAGTAGAAGTTGATGTAAATTCAATATTTGATATTCAAGTTAAAAGATTACATGAATATAAACGTCAATTATTAAATGTTTTACATATTATGGATTTATATAATAAATTAAAAGAAAATCCTTTATTAGATGTAACACCTCGTACATTTATATTCGGTGCAAAAGCAGCTCCAGGATATAGAAGAGCTAAAGGTATAATTAAATTAATTAATACAGTTGCTGAAGTTGTAAACAATGATACAAGTATTAATAATAAAATTAAAGTTGTATTCTTAGAAAACTATAGAGTATCATTAGCTGAAAAAATATTCCCAGCAGCAGATATTTCTGAACAAATATCTACTGCAGGTAAAGAAGCTTCTGGAACAGGTAATATGAAATTTATGTTAAATGGTGCACTTACATTAGGTACTATGGATGGTGCAAATGTTGAAATAGTTGAAGAAGTTGGAATAGAAAATGCATATATCTTTGGATTAAAAGCAGATGAAGTTTTAAGATTAGAAGGATATGGAAAATATGATCCAAGAGTAGATTATGAAACAGTAGAAGGTCTGAAAAAAGTTTTAGAACAATTAATAGACGGTACTTATGATGATTCTCATACAGGTATTTTCAGAGAATTATATAATTCATTATTAAATGGAGTTGAAGGTAATAGACCTGACGTATACTTTGTTCTAAAAGATTTTGCTGATTATAGAAAAGCTCAAGAGAAAATTAGTAAAGATTATAAAGATCAAAAAACTTGGTTAAGAAAATCATTAATTAATATTGCAAATGGTGGTAAGTTCAGTTCTGATAGAACTATACAAGATTATGCTGAAAATATTTGGAATATTAAACCATCTTTACCACGTAATTACATTACTGAATAATTAAAATTAATAGTATAAAAACCTTATAAACAATAGTGTTTATAAGGTTTTTTTTTGTTTAAAAAATAGATTTTTGCAAAAAAATAAAGTGTAAAAAAATTTTTATAAAAAAATAAAAAAAAACTAGTAAAAACATTGACTTTTAGCAATAATTATGGTATAAATTAGTAAAAGGTGGTAGAAAATGGGTTTTTGTGGTAAAAAGTGGTAGATTTTATGGAAGGAGGTGTGGTGTATGTTTATTGGTGAATATAGTTGTAGCGTTGATAATAAGGGACGTTTAATGTTACCAGCAAAATTCAGAGAACTTTTAAATGGTGAGAATTTCTATATTACTAAAGGTGTAAATGGGCAAATAGATTTATATAATTTAGAAAATTGGAAAGAAGTTGTAGAAAAATTATCAAAAGTAAAACAAACTGATGAAAAAGCAACAAAGTTTAAAAGGTTTATAATTGGATCAGCACAAGAAATAGAGCTAGATAGCCATGGAAGACTTACAGTTACATCTACTTTAAAAAAATATTCTGATTTATCAAAAAAAGCCACAGTAATTGGTATGGGAAATAAAATTGAAATTTGGGATACAGAAAAACTAGATAACTATAGAAGTGATGAAGATATTAATGAAATAATTGGAGAAATTGATATAGACTTTTAATAGAAAGGCGGTAATTTATGGAATATCATTTACCGGTTCTATACAATGAAGTTTTAGATAATATCATAGAAGAGAAAGACTTAATATATATGGATTGCACACTTGGTGGAGGAGGACATAGTGAAGGTATTTTATCAAAATCTACAGATAAATCAAAACTTATTGCTATAGACCAAGATGAAAATGCAATCAAATTTGCAGGAAAAAGATTAGAAAAATATGGAAATAAAATAAGTATTTTTAAAAATAATTTTGAAAATTTAGATGTAGTAGCTTATTTAGCTGGCTACGATAAGGTTGATAGAATATTAATGGATATCGGAGTATCATCAAAGCAATTAGATGATGATAAAAGAGGATTCTCATATAGAAAAGAAGCTAAATTAGATATGCGTATGGATGAGACACAAGATATTAGCGCATATGAAGTTATAAATAATTTCAAGGAAGAAGAAATTGCAGATATTTTGTATAAATATGGTGAAGAACCAAAATCAAGAAAGATAGCTAAATATATTGTTGAATATAGAAAAAATAAAAAAATTGAAACTACAATAGAATTAGCTGATATAGTAATTAAAGCTATAGGAAAGAGTATGAAGAAGCATCCTGCTAAAAGAACTTTTCAAGCAATAAGAATATATGTTAATAGAGAACTTGAAGTTCTAGAAAAAGCATTAGATAAATCAATAGAATTACTTAACCCAGGTGGTAGATTATTGGTTATAACGTTTCATTCTTTAGAGGATAGAATAGTAAAAGAGAAATTTAGGAAATATGAAAATCCATGTACTTGTCCATATGATTTACCAACATGTATTTGTGGGAATAAATCAAAAGGTAGAGTACTTACAAGAAAACCTATAATTTCAAAGGAAGAAGAATTAGAAGTAAATAATAGAGCACACTCAGCAAAATTAAGAGTGTTTGTAAAAGGAGAAGAATAATGAGAAAAGAAAAAGTAATGAAAAATGTAATAGTATCAAGAAAAAGAAATAGAGTAATATTATTAAATTATTTAGAAAAGGTTGCATTAATAAAATTAGTTTTATTCATATTACCATTAGCAGCTGTTGGATTAATAAGCATAGTAACTGAATATAACTTAACAAACATAGCACGTGAAAATTATGCTAATAATAAAGGAATAGAAAGAGTTGAAAAAGAAATTGACTCAATAAAATCAGAATTAATAGCTATATCTAATGTTGTAAACATTCAAAAAGAAAGTAAAAATTTAGGATTTGTATATAATCAAAATGTAAAATACATAAAATAATTGCTTTATTAATTTAAAGCAATTTTTTTATTGAATAAATCTTTTAAATAAAGTATAATGAATAATAAAGAATTAGAGGTGAAAAATGAAAAAATATATATCTTGGAATGTAAATGGATTAAGAGCTTGTATTAAGAAAGGGTTTTTAGAATATTTTAATGAACAAAAACCAAATATTATAGGATTACAAGAAATAAAAATGAGTGAGGGACAATTAGATTTACAACTTGAAGGATACTTTACTTATTATAATTATGCTGAAAAAAAAGGTTATTCAGGAACAGCAATATTTACTGATGTTGAACCTATTTCAATAAGCTATGGTATAGGCATAGAAGAACATGATAAAGAAGGTAGAGTAATTACAGCAGAATTTGATGATTATTATTTTATCACAGTGTATACGCCTAATTCTAAAAGCGAGTTAGAAAGATTAGATTATCGTATGATATGGGAAGATGAATTTAGAGCTTATTTAAAAAATTTAGAAAAAAATAAGCCAGTAATTGTTTGTGGTGATTTAAACGTTGCTCATAAAGAAATAGATTTAAAAAATCCTAAAACTAATACAAGGAGTGCTGGATTTACTATTGAGGAAAGAAATAAATTTACAGAATTAGTTAATGATGGATTTATAGACACATTTAGATATTTTTATCCAGAAAAAGAACATGCTTATTCTTGGTGGTCATATAGAGGTAATGCTAGAAAAAATAATACAGGCTGGAGAATAGATTATTTTTGTGTTTCAGAAGTATTAAAAGATAGATTAGTTGATGCAGAAATACATTCAGAAGTAGAGGGTTCAGACCATTGTCCTGTCCTTTTATATATTAAATAAATTTACTCACCTAAAGGTGAGTTTTTTTAATATAAATATATTATTTTTTATTGAATTTTTTCAATTTTTGTGATATATTTATTTTGTATAAAAAAGAAAGGAGAATACGCATAAAGTCGTATTATCACGATTATGTTAAAGACACAAAAAGAATTAATGGAATATGTTATTCATGCAACAGAAAAAAGAATGAAAAGACCATTTTCAAAACTTGCATTGTTATCTATATTAGGTGGAATGTTTATAGCTTTTGGATCAGTTGGTAATATTATTACAGCAGCTAATTTAATAGAAACAAATGCTGGAATTGCAAAGTTTTTCGGAGCAGCAGTTTTCCCAGTAGGACTTATAGCTATTGTAGTTTTAGGGTTAGAATTATTTACTAGTAATTGTATGATGACTATAGCTCATGTAGAAAAGAAAATAAATATCTTAAAAATGCTTAAAATTTTAGTAATAGTTTGGATTTTTAATTTAGTTGGGTCTATATTTGTAGCATATATTACATATCAAACTCACACTCTAAGTGATGCAGGTATAACTTTTTTATCTCATTTAGCTGAACATAAAACACATACATCTGCTTATGATTTAATTTTAAAAGGTATATTATGCAACGTTTTAGTTTGTGGTGCAAGTTTATTAGGATATATAGCTAAAGATGGTATATCAAAAATATTTGGAATTTGGTTTCCAATAATGTTATTTATTATTTTAGGTTATGATCACGTTGTTGCAAATATGCTATATTTACCATTATCATTAATGCACGGTGTAGAAGGAGTTACTTTTTTAAATGTTTCATATAACTTTATTTTTGTAACTATAGGAAACTTTATTGGTGGTGGATTAGTTATTGGTTTAACATTATGGTATTGTAACAAAGATTAGGAGTTGAATGTATGAAAAAAGCAACAGTAATTACTTATGGTTGTCAAATGAATGTAAATGAAAGTGCAAAAATAAAAAAAATATTTAAAAATATGGGATATGAAGTAGTAGAAGAAATAGATGATTGTGATGCTGTATTTTTAAATACTTGTACAGTAAGAGAAGGTGCTGCTACTCAAATTTATGGTAAATTAGGTGAATTAATAGAATTAAAGAAGAGAAAAGGTACTATTATAGGTATTACAGGTTGTTTTGCTCAAGAGGCTGGATTTGAGTTAATTAAGAAATTTCCAATGATAGATATAGTTATGGGAAATCAAAACATAGGTCGTATTCCAGATGCAATAGAAAAGATATTAAATCATGAAAGTGAACATGAAGTTTATACAGATAATGAAGATGTTTTACCACCAAGATTAGATGCTGATTTTGGTGGAGATAAGACAGCCTCTATTTCTATAAGTTATGGTTGTGATAAACGTTGTAGTTTCTGCATAGTTCCATATGTTAGAGGAAAAGAAAGATCTGTTCCTATGGAAGATATATTACTTGATGTAAAACATTACTTAAAAAAAGGTGCTAAAGAGATAGTTTTATTAGGACAAAATGTTAATGCATATGGTAAAAAATTTAAAAATGGAGATACTTTTGCTAAACTTTTAGATGAAATTTGTAAAATAGAAGGAGATTATATTCTTAGATTTACTTCGCCTCATCCAAGAGATTTTACTGACGATGTAATAGATGTGATAGCGAAGAACGAGAAAATTGCAAGATGTATTCATATGCCATTACAATCTGGTTCAACAAAAATACTAAAAAATATGTTAAGAGGATATACAAAAGAGCAATTTTTAACTCTTGCTGAAAAAATAAAAGAAAGAATTCCTGGTGCTTCACTTACAACAGATATTATTGTTGGATTTCCTGGAGAAACAGATGAGGACTTTCAAGATACATTAGATGTTGTAGAAAAAGTAGGATTTGAAAATGCATATATTTTTATGTACTCAATAAGAAGAGGAACAAGAGCGGCTACAATGGAAAATCAGGTTCCTGAAGAAGTGAAAAAAGAAAGATTACATAAATTAAATAACTTACAAGATAGATGTGCGTATAAAGAGAGTGTTAAATACTTAAATAAAGTTGTTAGAGTATTAGTTGAAGGACCAAGTAAGAAAAATAAAGAAGTGTTAACAGGAAGAACTTCAACTAATAAAGTAGTTTTATTTAAAGGTGAAGACAAATTATATAGAGGTCGTTTTGTAAATGTAAAAATAAATGATTGTAAAACTTGGACTTTGTACGGTGAAATAGTATAAAAAATAGTGTTTATGAGGGTTAAAACCCACAATATTTTGTGTTTTTTAACTCTCAATTTTTTTTAATTTATTCTAATTCGTTTTAATATAATTTACAATGGCTAACAGTTGGCTTAAAAAAATATAGAGTCTATTTAGTACTCTAATAAATTAATCACCTCTAAAAGATCTTCAATATCCCAGTGTGTATATACTCCATCAGTTACATTTGTTTCTTCATGACCGACAATGTTTTTTATTTTGGAAACACTTACATTTAGCTTTCTCATTTTAGTAATAAAAGTATGTCTAATTGAGTGAAGATTTGATACAAAATCTTCTTCTCCATGCATTTTTTTGAAATTAACATGTATTGTTCCGTATTTAAGATTCTTGAATAAATGTTCGCCTTTGTTCATATTTTCTTTTATTATTGGCAAAATTTTATCGTGAATTGGTATTTTTCTATTTAAACCTGCCTCAGTCTTTGATCCAGTAATTAAATATTTTTCTTTTAAAAATATATTTTTATTTTTAATACGGATTAAATCAATGGTTCTCATTCCAGTATAGAATAATATTAGAATCATTGCAGCATATTTATTAGTTTTCTTTTTATAAATATTCCATAATTTCTGAACAAATTCATTAGAATAAACACATCTATCTATTACTCTAATTTGGTTATCTGATCTACTTAAAAGAGCTGCTATATTATTGGTTGTTATTTCGTTTTTTATTGCATCTAAATAAATGTTTTTTAATACTATTAATGCCCTTTTAGTAGTTGAAACTGGATGTTCATCTAATAAGATTTGATAATCTTTATATTTCAAAAATATAAAAAGTTCTGTAAGTATTGGTTCAAATATAATGGTAAAAGCCCTTATATAATCTTCAACTGTTTTTTCAGTTTTTATATTTTTAGCATGTTTAGAATTTTTCCATAATTCTAACATGTCTGATAAAGTAAGTTCAGAATTTTCTAAATTATATTTTTTTAGATTAAAATCTCTTAAAATTGTCTCTGCTTCTTTTAGAGTTTTAGCTGAACCTATGACTTTTCTAGTAAATTTTCCTTTAGAATTAATGTATGCTGGTCCTCTAACTATAAATGGTTTTCTTAGTGGTCTATTTTTAATTTTATAAATTGATCCTGTTCCGTTTGGTTTTCTCATTTTACTCACTCTCCTTTATTTTTTTAATCATTTCAATTAGTAGAGTTGAGTAAATTTCTATATCAAAAAGTTTGAATAATTTATATACTTCTAAGTGATACTTAAAAGTTTTTTTTGTAATAATAAAATCAAGAAATATATCTTTCTTTTTCTTATTTCTAGATAAATAAATCAATGAATAATAATAAATCCATGTATATTCATCTTTTAATAGTTTTTCTGAAACTAAAAGTCTTGGTTCATTAAAGATCCATACTATTTTAGCTTTCTTTTCATTAGAAAAAACATTTCTAACTTGTAATTTTTGCTTTTTTTTAGCATAACAATCACTCCTTAAATTTTAAAGTTAATATATTATGCCTCGATTTTATTAAATTTTGTCTTTTAAAAATTTTTCTACATGCTTTAAATATCTTTTTATGTCTTTTTCAGACATCAAAGTAATTTTAGATAATAATGCTTCATTTATTGTTAAAATAGAATCTAAAATAGGGTTTGTATCATCCTTTTCAGTATTATTATCATCTAGTAAAAAATAGTTTATATCTTTTCCAAATATTTTTGAAAGAATTGTTAAATTTTCAAGTGGAATATTTTTTGTATATCCATTTTCATATGCTTTTATTTTTGACACATTTATTCCAGATAATTCTGCTAATCTTTCCATAGTTAATTTTAATCTTTTTCTTTCACTTTTCAATTTTTTATCTATAGACATAAAAATCTCTCCTTTCAAAAATATTATAACATATAATTTAAAAAATATAAAATAAAATAGAAAATTTAAACGTTATTCTTTCTTAAAAACAAATACCCCTCAAATTTCAAAAATAAACCACCTAGGAGCATTGAAAATTGTTTTTTTGACAAATTATAGCTTAAAATACAAATTCCTCTAATACATACCTTAAATAGTAAATTAGCTCAGGGATAAAATATATCCCTGATAGTGTCTTTCGAAAAGCTAGTAAATACTACAGGGATAAAAATTATCCCTGGTGAAAAGCTAGTAAATACTACAGGGATAAAATTTATCCCCTAGTATTAGTAAAAAAGATAACTTTATTAAAGTCTTATATTATATATTATTATATATTATTATATATATATTATTATATATAGAGAAGGATTAAAAAAAATTAATAAAAATATATCAGAGAAAAAATAAACAAATATGAATTATCAATTTTTAAAGAAAAGTAATGTGTTATATTATTTAATAACTAACTATATAATACAAGTTTATATATAAAAATTAAAAGTATTTTGATTTATACATAATCAAAAATAAAAATAAAAAGGTATTGACTTAATCAAAAATATAGTGTAAAATAGCTATATAAACAACAAGAGGAGATACATATGAAATTAACTGTTTGTAATGTTGCCAAAGAATTAAATGTTCATCCTATGAAATTAGCATGGGAAATAAGAAATGGTGTATATGAATTTGCAAAAGCATATAAAAAAAATAAAAATTCTGCCAAGCATACATATTTTTTTGATTATGTTAAAACTATGAAATATATTCACGAATATAAGGAAGCTGTGGAAATTTATGAGAAAGAAAAGAATTGAATATGAATTTTGCTATAGATTTTATGAAAATGAAATTTATGTTTATTCAAGAGAAAAAGGAAAAACAAATAAATCATATTGGGACTGGCAGTATTTATGTAGACAACAAAAATGTACATGGAGAAATTTATTTCAAGTATTTATGATAAATAATAAATATAAAAAACTTGCTGATTACGAAAATAACTTATTTAAAATTGAAATTTGGGAAAACAATGATTATAGGATTACTTTATTTAAAAATAATGGCATAAAAAATATAGAACTTGAACCATTTATACATTTTTCTAAAAGGGATAAAGAATTAGATAGTATTATTAAAACAAAAAGAAAGAAGAGTGAGTAAAATGAGTGATTATTATTATGAGAGTGATGAAATTTTTGATGGCTATTTATTAATGCCTAAAAGCTTGATAAAAAAAGAACCGTATAGATTTATTAGTGATGGTGCTAAAATAATTTATTGTTTAATGAGAGAAAAAAGTTTTGTAGAAAAAGAAAGTGGAAAAAGTTTTATATTTTTCCAAAAAACTGAGATACAGGAAGTATTAAATGTTTCAAAAAAAAAGGCAACAAAAATTATAAAAGAATTGGAAAATGTAAATTTATTAGAAAAAATAAAAGATATTAAAAAGGGAACTAATATATATTATATAAAACATTCAATTTAAAAGGAGAAATTATGAATTTAGATTATTATTATAGACATGAGCTTGACTTTTATGATTTTTTTGTATTTCCAAAAGCATTAATAAGTAAAGAGCCATTTAAATATTTGTCTGGTGATGCCAAAATATTATATTGCTTAATGAGAGATAGAATGAAAAGTTCTGAAGAAAATGGTTTTTATGATGAGGATGGTAAAGTTTTTTTTATATATACTATAAAAGAAGTATGTGAAGTAATGAATGTTTCTAAAGCTACATCACAAAAATTAATTCAAGAATTGAAAAGCTTAGAATTAATTGAAAAGAGAAGGAAATCTATTGATTCACCAAACTTTTATTATCTAAAGAAAGTAGATTTAAATACTAGAACTGAAAGAACAATGGAAGAAATAAAAGCAAATATAGAAAAATTTAGAAATATCGTTAAAAAACAAAATTTATAATCAAGTGAGGTAGATATGAAAGAATTCTATTTGAAAAAAAACAATAAAAATGAAATTATATTTTTCTTTAGAGAAAAAACAAAAAATTCATCAAGTAAAGAAATATGGATGCAAAAAATTGATGAAAATTCAAAAATTAACGATCTTGATTCTAATGCCACTTTTAATAAATTGCTTTGTTTTCTAGAAGTTAAAAATAAGATAATACATACTTTAGATGATGTTAATATTACTATTTGGAGAGGTGAAGAATATAAAATTACAAAAATAGAAATGAATAAACAAATAACTGGATTACAATTTTCTATAGCTGATGAAAATTATATATGCACAGAAAATGAAATATATATAATAAATCAAAATAACAGCATAAATGAAAGGTTGGTTTAATATGAAAATTTTAGAAAAAAAAGAAATTTTAGGTGTCGAACTAGTTATATTTGGATCTGAAGTAAATCCAATGTTTAATGCTAATGAAATAGCAAAAATCATTGAAAATAAGAATGTATCTCAAATGCTTAAAGATGTTGATCAAGATGAGAAAAAACTTGTAATTATTACTAGAGCTGATGGAAAGCAACACAAATCATGGTATTTAACTGAAGAGGGGCTATATGAAGTTTTATTTGCAAGTAGAAAACCAATTGCAAAAAAATTTAAAAAACAAGTAAAGGAAATACTTAAAAATATAAGGCAAAAAGGTGGGTACATAGTTGTTAGAAAAGAAGATAATGAAGCCACAATTAAAGCTAGATTAGAAGGACTTATGAAAGAAACTGAACAAAGATTGACATTACTTGAAAAAAAAGTAAATGAATATGAAATATTTTTTGATGAAGGGAAAGCATACAACTCAGTTAATTTTCTAGCTAAAAAATATAATCTAGCAGTAGATGAATTAATTGAAAAATTAACTAAAAGTAAGTTTTTATATAGAAAAGGTGAAAAGTTATATCTTTATAGAGAACATCAATATAAAGGTTATGCTAAATATTTGAAAATAAAAAATAAAGATGTTTTAAAATTTACGCTAAAAGGTGAATCATTTATCGATAGTTTAATGAGTGATAATAAGTGATAATAATAAAAAATAAAGAAAATGAAAAAGAGAGATAATAAAATAATTATCTCTCAGAATATGCAAATATATTATAACATAAATTTAAAATTTTTCAAGTAGTTCAATTTTTTTAGTAATAACACTTGATGATAAGAAAAAAGAGATAAAGCATATGAAGAAATAAAAAACTGTATAGGAGATGAAAAACAGATTAATTTTTAAAGAATTTAAAAACTATTTAAAAGGGGGAATAATATGATAAAAATATACTTAAATCAAATAGCCCAAATATACAATCTATTACTTGAAATTTTTGAAGAAGAAGATAGTGACTACGTAGATTATAGAGTTATAAAAAATAAAGAAAGATCTATTGATAGGACTTTATTAAAAATAACTAATAATAAAGAAAAACAAATAGAAATTTATAATATTATTAGAAAAGATTTATTTAATTTTGAAGATAATACTTGGAAATCTCTATGTGATGATTTAAGAAGTAAAGGATATGAAATAACTGATGGAAAGTAATAATAAATATAAAGAAAATATTGATAAAAATTTATATAGATAGTTTTCACTCTATATTTAACATAGAGTGAATGAAAGGATTGAATATGCTAATTATTAAATATAAGAATAAAGGAAGGGACTTATAATGATAATAACAAATATAAAAGAAATTAAAGATTTATCTGATACAATTATACATAGAAAAAATGATGATAGAAAATGGATAGTAAGGACAATAGATATTTCTCAAAATGAATATAACTTTACAAAATGTTCAATTAAACTTGAATCTATAGATAATAAATTTAAATATGAATTATTAGGATCTTTAGAAGAAATTATTAGTTTACTAAAACAATGGGAAGTTCCAGCATAAAACTAGAGTATTTCTAGTTTTTTTTATAAGAAAAAATAAAAAAATAAGAAAAAATAATGAAAAAAAATTTTCACTCTATATTGAATATAGAGTGATTAAAATATAGTTGAAAGGTGAAAATGGATAATAAAATAACTTATGTAAGTCTATTTAGTAGTGCAGGAGTAGGATGCTACGGTTTTAAAGAAAATGGTTTTGAATGTGTAGCAACCTGTGAATTAATAGAATCTAGAATTAATATACAAAAATATAATGAAAAATGTAAATACGAATCAGGATATATTTTAGGAGATGTGTCAGATGAAATTATAAGAAATAAACTTTTTAAAGAAATAGATTTTTGGAAGATAAATGAAGGAATAAAAGGTATAGATGTTGTTATAGCAACACCTCCATGTCAGGGGATGTCTACTGCAAATTATAAAAAAAATAATGAAAAACATAGAAATAGTTTGGTTGTAGAAGCAATTAAAATTATTAATGAAATAAAACCTAAAGTATTTGTTTTTGAAAACGTTAGATCATTT
>NZ_LOHX01000308.1 GCF_001559775.1 Streptobacillus felis
TCTTTAAGACCTTTTTCTCCATGAAATCTATATTTTGAAGCAATAATACTTAGAGTCCCTGTAGCAATATTATATTCTTTTGCTACAACTGAAATTGGAATTCCTTCTTCAATATTTTTAACCATTTTAAGTCTTTCTTCAAATGTAAATTTACCTTTTCTTACCATAAAAAAATGTACCTCCAAACTTTTTCACATTTCTGTGTCCAGTTTTTTGGTACATGTTCTATAATTTTATTTTAAAATAATTATTAAATAAATTAATATTAAACTAGTTTATTAGTTACTTGCTTTTGCTGGAGCATTATCTACAACTGATTGAATATAATTTGCTCTAGCCGAATCATTATAAAGATTTGCTAATTTTACATTTTTATTTACAGGTATTACACTATATCTAAACATTAATGGTACTTCTACTGCTTGTTCAGTATAATATTTTTGCCATGTTTTATATGCATTTGCTTTATAATTTGGATCTTCAATTCCTTTAGGATCTGAAATTGCAGCAAGTAATTTATCATTTTCCTCTGAAACAAAACGTGTCATATTAAACTTAGCAGTTCTACCTTTAGATGCAGAAGGATCAAGTGATGTTCCAACTCCCCATGCTGCCATATACATATCAATGTCATCTTCATTTGCTTCTACCTTATCATAAAATAAATTAACATCTAATAATCTACCTGTTGTTAATGAAACTCCAACACCTATTTCTTTCCAGTATTGTAATAAAGCTTGTGAAATTGGTTCTGCAACATCTGATCCTCCCATAGTTGCAAAATGTAATTCTAAATTTTTACCATCTTTGTCGACTAATCCATCATTATTTGTATCTTCATAACCAGCTTCTTTTAACAACTCTTTTGCTTTTTCTGGGTTATATGGATACCCTTCTAATGAGGCATCATAAAACTTTTTAAATGCAGGAGGAGTTTGTCCATTAGCTCTTTGTCTTAACCCATTGTAGTATGCTGTAGCAACTTCATCAATATTTAAAGCATAAGCTAATGCTTGTCTCACTCTAACATCTTGCAATGGAGTATCTCTATCCATTACACTTTCTTTTTTATTTTGATCATAATGACCTAGATTAAATCCTAAATATTGAATATATAATTCTGGTCTTCCTAATACAACTAAATTATCTAATTCTTTATATTTTTCATATGATTCTTGTGGAACATTCCAATACTCGAAAAAATCACCGTTTTTAATAGCTTCAACTGCTAATTGTGGTGTTAATGTTTTAAGTATTACTTTTTCAACTTTTGGTTTACCTAAGTGGTAATATTCATTAGGAACAAACTCTACTGATTCTCCTGGAACAACATTTTTAATTACATATTTTCCATTAGATAGTGGATTTTTTCTTAATTTATCTGAAAACTCTAACTCTTTAACAGGTATTTCTGATAAGTAATGTTTAGGCATCAATCTAGATACACTTCCAAGTTGACCCCCTCCTGATATTACTTTTGAGCTAATTTCAGTTACATGTATTCTTAATTCTGTATCAGAGACTTTTTCTAAACCTGAAATTTTATCTGCTTTACCTTCATGATATTCTTGCATACCTATAATTGAATACTGATCTTCTTTAGAAAATCTTACACCTGTATAATCAGGATGAGAAACTAATTCAAATGTAAAAATTAAATCATCAACACCTAAAGGGTGACCATCAGACCATTTTAAACCTTCTTTAAATTTAATTATTATTTCATTTTTTTCATTGTCCAACGAAAGTGTAGCTAATCCTCCTTCGACATTCAACAATTCAAAATCATCATTTTTCCATAAATATTCTTCATTTATTAAAGAAATAATGTCAGCATCTAATTTATCTTGATAATGTATTGGTGAAAATATACCTTTAAAAGGTGAAGACGTAATCATCCCTATTGTATAAGTTGCTCCTTCAACCTCCGGTGCATCATTTTTATATTCCATTGGGAAATTTAAGCTTACTTCTTGAACTTTTTCAGCTCTAGATTTTCCAGGTGCACATGATACTAATAATCTTAGTGATGCTAGTATCAAACTTGCTGATAATATTTTTTTCATTTTTCCTCCTAATTTATATATTTTTTATAGATTATATCAAAAAATAAAAAAAAAATCAAATTTTTTCCAGTAAATATTAATTTCCCTAAATTAAAAAAGTAAGTGTCCAAAAATAATTGAAATAAAATATAAATGTGATACCTTTAAAATACAAACATAATCAAAAGTAAAGGAATACATCTATATGAATAATAACAACATAAAGCATAAATTTTATAATAGGTAAAAACTTAACTTATCAAGATAAATAAAATAGAACGTTTCTTAGCTAATAATAGCAATAATATATTAGATTATCATAAAGATTATGTATCTAATAAAATTATTCAAAATACTAGAGGAAAAGTAGAACAAATAAACCCTCTTGGAAGAATATACTATGCTTATTCTTCTGATAAATCTAATAATATATATACAGAAATAAGAAATAAAAATACAAGAGACCTAAAATAGATAAAAATATTAATTAAGATCTTAATCCTAAATTTACATCTAGAACTCTTTTTAGCTATATTATAATTAAATAATTTTAGTTAATTTTACAGTACGGATATTATATTTAAAGTTGTTAATCTAGAATGGTATTATTGTTACCCTTACAGTTCTGCAAAGCGTGGAAACAATGAAGTTAATAATAGATTTATTAGTAGATTTCCCCTAAGGGATATTCATTTGATCATTTGAGTAATAAAGAAATAGAATATGTACAAGATTTTATGAATAATTATCCAAGATGGTAGAACATTTAAAAATATTTATTTTGAAAGTAAAAATGCAGCATAAATTCAATTATACTGCAATATATATTTTTAAATATTATACTTTTCTAATTTTTATTTATAACTTTTACTTTAAATAAAGATTTTCAACATCTAGTCTTAAAACTTTATCTCTTATCAATCCAAAATTATTATATAAATAATTTTCAGTAAATTTTTTTGCTATATATATCTCCTTAACATTAACAGTAATATCTAATAATTTTAATTCAGAAATTCCACTTTGTTTTATACCAAAAATTTCACCTGTATCTCTTAGTTTTAAATCCTCTTCTGCTATTTTAAATCCATCTGTAGTACTTTCCATTACTTCTAATCTTTTTTTAGAAATTTCATTTTTAGTTTCTGAAACTAAAAAGCAATATGAAGAGTAACTTCCTCTTCCTACTCTTCCTCTTAACTGATGAAGAGATGATAAACCAAACCTTTCTGCATTTAATATTACTATAATACTTGAATTTGGTACATTTACACCAACTTCAACTACAGTAGTTGAAACAAGTATATCTATTTCACCATTTTTAAAATCATTCATTATTTTATCTTTTTCTTTTGATTTAGTTTTTCCATGCATTAGCATTACATTATATTTAGGAAATTTCTCTTTATATTTTTCATAAGTTTCAGTAGCAGATGCTAAATTTAACTTATCACTTTGTTCTATAAGTGGAGAAACAACATATATTTGTCTACCTTCTTTAATTTTTTTATCTATAAATTCATACATTGTTTTTTCTTCAGCAGCATTTTTTATCCATTTAGTTTTTATAGGAATTCTACCTGAAGGCATTGTAGTTAATATAGATACATCTAAATCACCATATATAGTTAAAGCAAGTGATCTTGGTATAGGTGTTGCACTCATTACTATAAGATTTGAATATATACCTTTCTCACGTATTTTATTTCTTTGATCAACACCAAATTTATGTTGTTCATCAATTATTATTAATCCAAGTTTATCAAATATTAAATCATCCTCTAGTAGTGAATGTGTTCCTATAAGTATGTTAACTTTACCACTTTGCACATCTGAATATAGTTTTTCTTTTTTCTTACCTTTTACAGAACCTGTTAATAATTCTACATTAATATTTAATTCTTTAAATGCATCAACAACTTCATTATAATGCTGTGTTGCTAGTATTTCTGTAGGTGCCATTATTACACCTTGATAATTATTCTCAGCCATATATAGTAAAAGTATTAAAGATATGATAGTTTTACCTGACCCTACATCACCTTGTATTAACCTATTTATTACCTTACCATTATTTAATTCCTTATATATCTCAGCTATTATTTTCTTTTGATCTTTAGTTAATTCAAAAGGTAAACTAGAAATATATTGCTTAACTAAATTTTTATTATCTTCTAGAAAATAAAGATTGGAATTTTTAATATTTTCATTGTATCTATTTTTTAATATTTTCATTTCAAGTATTAAGGCTTCTTCAAATAAAACTCTTTTCTTTGCTTCTTCAAACATGTGATTATCTCTAGGAAAATGCATATTTACTATAGATTCAGTTCTACTTATAAGTTTATTATCTAAAATATATTTTTTCGGTAGATTTTCCTCAAATAAAAACAAATATTTTCTAAGTGCTTCCTCAATAATTTTCTTCATAGATTTTTGATCTATACCACTACTTAAAGGATAAACTGAGTCAAGTTTATCTTCGTCATTTAAGACCAAACTTCTATTTTTATCATTTAATTTAACATAACTTGGATTTACTATCTGTAAACTTCTTTTTCTTCTAATTTTACCTGTGATTCTTAGTTCCATCCCTACTTCTATTGCCCTTGAAATATATGGAGAATTAAACCAAACTAGTTCAATTATTCCATCATCATCAGTAAATAGTACCTTAGTCATTTTTCTTTTACTAAAAAAAGCATTAGTTATAGTTAGAACTCTTCCCTCTATTATAGTATTTTCACCATCTATCAATTCAGATATAGGTTTTAACTTTGCCTTATTCTCATAAGTACGTGGAAAAAAATACACAAGGTCATAAAGACTGTGTATTCCTAACTTTTCTAATGCTTTAATTTTTAATCTCTTTTTATCACTTTTAAGTAATTTTATATCAAAATTTTCAAGTGATTCAAATATTTTTAAGTACATATATATCCTTTACAAATTTTTAAAATATTCCTTTAATTTTTGAAAAGCACGACCTCTATGACTTACAGTATTTTTAAGTTCTATTGATACTTCACCAAAGTTCTTCTTCAAATCATGCGAATAAAATATTGGATCATAACCATGTCCTAAATTACCTTTTAATTCATGTGAAATACTACCAAGTGTTTCACCTCTAAATACATGAGTTTCTCCATTTGGATAGTATAAGGTGATTACTGAAACAAATTTTGCATCCCTACTTTCATTTTTTTCATCTACTAATTCTACCATTTTTTTACATCTATCTTCATAACTAGAAAATTCATTAAACCATCTAGCTGTATGTACACCAGGTTTTCCTTCTAAAACATCTATACATAGACCAGAATCATCTGCAAGTGCAGGCAGTCCTGAAATTTGACTTACAGTTTTAGCTTTAATTAAAGAATTTTCTTCAAAAGTAATACCATCTTCAATTATTTCTCCTACATTAAATTCTTTTTCTGATAAAATTTCTATATTCAAATCTTTAAACAAAGATCTAAATTCCTCCAATTTACCTTCATTTTTTGTAGCTAATACAATCTTCATTCATCCACCTCATTATAGTTAATACTTTTTAAAATTAAAGTATAGTCAAAACCTTTATTAATAAGTTTTTTAAACAATTTTTGTTTATCCATACCCTTATTTTTATTTATAAATTTTTGTATCAATTCCTTTTGATTTTCATTTAAATCTAATTCTGATAATACATCATTAATAATTGAAATAGATATACCTTTATTCATAAGTTTAGATTTAACCTTATTTATAGAAACATTTGGATATATATCTATATACTTAATAGCAAATTCTCTATCATTAATTAATTCTAATTCTTTAAACTTTTCTATAACTTCATTAATAATACCATGATTATTCTTCTCATATTTTTCTTTCAACTTTTGCTTTAATTCAAAAGACGTTCTATCTTTCAAAGAGATTAAATATATACCCTTATTTTTCATAGATTCAAATATAATATCATTATATATATTTGTAACATCCATACCTTTAATAAGTTTAAACATTGCTTTTATATCTAAACTTATATCAACTACTTCTCCATCAATAAAATATATTTTATTTCTATGTATCTTATCTATTATTTTCATTATTTACTTTTTTTTCTATTAAATTCAGGGTCATTTAATTTATCCATTACTTCTTTTTCAATTTTTGCAAATAGTTCTGGATTAGAAGCTAGTAAGTTTTCTACATTAATTTTTCCTTGCCCTAATTTTTCAGTACCAAAACTAAACCATGAGCCACTTTTTTTGCAAATATCAAATTCTAAAGCAAGATCAAATACTTCTGTTAAATGAGAAATACCTTTCCCGTACATAATAGAAAATTTAGCTTCCTTATGTGGGGGTGCAACCTTGTTTTTAGTAATTTTTGCAGTAGTTTCTGTACCTATAATTTCTTCACCTTGTTTAATAGATAAACCTTTCTTAATTTCCATTCTAACACTAGAGAAGAATTTTAATGCTCTTCCTCCAGATGTTGTTGTTTGAACACCAGGAGTGAAAGAAAATCCACCAATTTTTTCTCTAATTTGGTTTATAAATATCATGACTGTATCAGATTTTGAAATACTAGAAGTAAGTTTTCTTAGCGCTTTAGACATAAGTCTTGCTTGTAGACCCATTTGTTGATCAGACATTTCACCTTCTATTTCTGCTTTTGGAACTAGTGCTGCAACTGAATCGACAACAACAACGTCTACAGCACCACTTCTAACTAATGTATCTGCAATATCTAATGCTTGTTCTCCTGTATCAGGTTGAGAAATTAATAATTCATCTACATCTACCCCTAATGCTTTTGCATATATAGGATCTAGAGCATGTTCAGCATCAATAAAAGCTGCAAGTCCTCCATTTATTTGTGCTTCTGCTATAATATGTAAAGCTATAGTTGTTTTTCCTGAAGATTCAGCTCCATAAATTTCAATTATTCTTCCTCTTGGAACTCCACCTATACCTAAAGCTAAATCTATATTAATACTTCCTGTAGAAATTGCCTTAACATCCATTTTCTTGTTATCCCCAAGCTTCATTATAGAGCCTTCACCATATTCTTTTGTAATTTGATCTAAAGCTACCTTTAATCCTTTTAATTTATCTTCATTAACTTGTACTGTTTCTTTTTTAGCCATGAGTTTCCCCCTTCTTTTAATAATTTATTAATTTATTATATCATTTTAAAAAAATATTGTCAATAATTTTTGTTACATTTTTATTACAGATGGTATAAAAAAAAAGTTTGGCAACTACCTATCTTCCCTATTACTAAGTATTTTCAGCGTACACAGACTTAACTTCTAGGTTCGAAATGTTACTA
>NZ_LOHX01000309.1 GCF_001559775.1 Streptobacillus felis
CTAAATATTTATTCTAATACTAAATTTTACCATTTTTTTTTTGCTAATGCAAACAATAAAAAAAAATACTGAAAAAACCTAAATTAAAATAGTAAGTGTCCAAAAATAACTTGAAAAAAATTGGATATACAGTACAATCATAAACGACTAAATTAATTGAAAGGAACTGTATACCCATGACTAATAATAACACAAAAATAGAAAATAATAAAGAGCTAAATTACAAACATTTAAATTATGTTGATAGAGTAATAATAGAACACGAATTAAAACAAGTTAATATGCTAAATATAACTAAGTTTGTTTCAAATCCAACAACTTCAAACAAAAAATTTTTTTGTAACGTTTTAAAAAGGATAGCTAAAATCTTAAATAAATCTCTAAAAACTATAAAAAGAGAAATAAAAAGAGGTACTGTTGAACAATTAGATTATATGCATAATAAGATTTTAATCTACTCTAAGGATACATCTAACCTTAGGTATACTAATAGTATCACTAATAAGAAAATTTCTCTTAAAATTGAAAATAATGAGGATTTAATTAAAGATATTGTTAAATTAAGTGAAAAGTATGAGATAAATTTTACTGTTCAAACACTATACAATTACATAAATAGTTCTTTTTTTGAAAGCTATGGTTACAAGAAAGAGAGTAATACTATCATCTATAAAAGTAAAGGTATTAAGACACACAAAAAGGCTGTTACTAAATCTGGAGGATTGAGCATAGATAAAAGAGCTGAGAGTATAAATAATAGAGAAGAATTAGTTCATTGGGAGATAGATAGTGTAGTTGGACTTAGAGAAGGTTCTGGAAAATCAATAATGACTTTAACTGAGAGAAAGACAAGAATTAATATTGTTTGTTTACTTGCTTCAAAAACAAATGAAAATGTAATAAAAGAGGTTAAGAAAATAATAAAGAGTAATAAATATTTAATAAAATCAATAACATCTGATAATGGAGCTGAATTTTCTAATGTAAAGGCAATAAGTGATTTGGGTGTTGATTGGTATTTTGCACATCCATATTGCTCTAATGAAAGAGGAAGTAATGAAAACAATAATAAAATGGTAAGAAGATTTGTTCCTAAAGGAACATCTATGGATCATTTAACAAAAAAAGATGTTAAATACATTGAAGATTTCATGAATAATTATCCAAGAAAAATTTTCAATTCTTTAAAATCTCTAAAAGTTTATGATAGTCTGTTAAATCTAGCTTAGTTAGATTTTTAGACACTTACTATTTTAAT
>NZ_LOHX01000310.1 GCF_001559775.1 Streptobacillus felis
TTTACTCCTATTTTTAACTGGTGGATAAAGCCACATATATGTTACTTCATCCGGTCCACTACCTATCATATAGAAAGCCTCTAAGTCTATAGTTCTTCTTTTTATAGCAATGCCTTTTTTTTTTAAACCCTCTATCATAGAACCTTCTGAATTTATTCTAACACATGCTCCAACAAAAAACAGAAATAATACTATAAATACAGACAAACACCCAGTAAAACACGATTTACAGCCTCTTTGCATTTTATCTACCTATCCTTTCATATTCATTTGGTTTAATCAAAATATTATTAAGTTTGTCATCAAGTTTACCTGAATTGTGTTCTCTTAATTTACCTCGTCTCATTTTAATCATTTTTAATAATTCGTCTTCTATCATTTTTTTGTCTTTTTTTACATCATCTTTCAATATTTCATCTATATTCTCTACTAAAACTTGGGCTTTTTGATCTTCATACCTTTCAGAATAATTCATTACATCTTTAAAAAGAGACTTTGCTTCTTTTTTTAAATAATCTTTTTCAAACTTTTTATACATTTTATTATATTTTTTTCTATTTTCTATTCTTTCATTTGTACTATTTTCATAGATTATCTTTTCTTTATTTAATTCATCTATCCATTTCATTTCATCATTAATAACAAAATCCTTTTGACTATAATCATACATATATATAGGTGTCTTTTGATTTAGTTCTGTTATATTCTTAGAATAATTTATAAATGAATTTGGAACTTTTAATATACCTCCCCCTCTTCGATACTGTTATAAGTATTGTGCCTCCAATTTAACATAATTTATCTGTCTAGTTTGTTTGTAAATTAAATACTTACAAAATATTTTAGATAATACTTTATCCATTTTCTTTTTTTACACGTACTCTCAATTCATAACTTTTCGGATTATGATATTTTTTAATTTTTTCATATACTTCTTTTTCTATTTCTTCTTTATTAGTTAAATCGCAATCTTTACATTTAAGAACAACATATAGGATAGGAAAATACGAAAATGTTTCTGCATATTCATCCCAATTCATAGTTTCAAATTGTCTTACCTCTTTAAAATATTCATCATATATTTTAGAAAATTTATTTTGATTTTCTTCTTCTTTTTCCCAAAACTCTTCATATGTTAAATCAACTTGTTTAAATACTAATTCTCCATTCTCTACAAAATATTGAGAAGGGCCTTCTTTTTCATTATATAGTCTTTTTAAGTACCCATAATTCTCTATATATGAACTTGCATAAACATTATATTCTTTACTATATTCACCTAAAACCTTTTCCATTCCTCTGAAATCATTTCCTTTTTCTTTATTGAATATTAAATCTGTTACTACATATCCTTTATATCCATATTCTAAAAGTTCTCTTCCTGATAGCATATATCCAAGTGAAGATACAAATACACGTATTTTCCATTCAGGACTAATATATTTACTCCTATTTTTAACAGGTGGATAAAGCCACATATATGTTACTTCGTCCGGTCCACTACCTATCATATAGAAAGCCTCTAAGTCTATCGTTCTTCTTTTTATAGCAATACCAATTTTTTTTAAGTCTTTTATCATAGCCCCTTCTGAATTAATTCTAACACATGCACCAACAAAAAATAGAAATAATACTATAAATACAGACAGACATCCTGTAAAACACGATTTACACCCTCTTTGCATTTTATCTACCCATCCTTTCATATTCATTAGGCTTAATCAAAATATTATTAAGTTTGTCATCAAGTTTACCTGAATTGTGTTCTCTTAATTTACCTCGTCTCATTTTAATCATTTTTAACAATTCAACTTCTATCTTTTTTTTGTCTTTTTTCACATCATCTTTCAATATTTCATCTATATTCTCTACTAAAACTTGCGCTTTTTGATCTTCATAACTTTCAGGATAACTCATTACATCTTTAAAAAGAGACTGTGATTCTTTTTTTAAATATTCTTTTTCAAATTTCTTATATATTTCATCATATTTTTCTTTATTTTCTATTCTTTCATTTGTACTATTTATATAGATAATATTTTCTTTATTTAATTCTTCTATTATTTTCATTTCTTCCTTAATAATAATATCCCTCTGACTATAATCATACATATATAAAGGTATCTTTTGATTTAAATCTTCTGTATCTTTTGAAAAATTTATAAATGAATTGGGTAGTTCTAATATCCCTTCACCTTTAGGTTTTATAGTTATGCTTCTAGAACCAATTTCATTTGTTTCTGTATTATTAGAGGCAGGATCAAATAATAGTGTTGATATATTTTTATGTTTATTTGATACTGTTGTAAGTATTGCACCTCCAAGTGAATGCCCTGCTCCTAATAAAGTTTTATCTTTAAAGGGTTCTATTTGTTCTAAGGCATCCTTAGTTTGATCTAAAAACGTAAGCTTATTTCTATAAGGAAGAGCAAATACATTTGTCAACCAATCACGTTTTTGATTTGTTCCTTTTGGTATAACATAAAAAACATCTTTATTAACTGCATCCTTAAGGACTACTCCTTGATATCCATTTACCTTATTTTCAATTGAAACAACAATAAGTTTCTTATCATTTATTGTTAAAGTGTCACCTAAAATTAATTTTTGATTTATTGTTCTTATTTTCCCATCTTCATATACATAAGTTTTTAAATTTTTAACATCAAATTTATTTATTTTTTCTCTTATTTCTCCTTTTGGATTATCACTACCATCATCTAAAAACATATCATATACATAAGTTTCAGCTAATTGCTTAATCTCATCAGCTTTTAATCCATATTCAAAAACAGCAGCAGGTCTATAACCAGGGTCTTTTATAATCTTATTAACTTCTTGTTCAATTTTAAAATCTTTTATTTTATTATATTGGTCTATTCCGTTATAATAATACGTCACTATTTTATTAGTCAAGTCTTTTTTCATTTCTTCACTAAGCTTATTATATTCTTTTATCGTTTCTTTAGATAACCTTGATAAAAATTCTTTTTCAAATATTTTTTTATCTTCTTCTTGTTTTTGTTCTTTTGTCATGTTTTTTTGTTTTAATTTTCTACCAATATTATCATTTTGTTCTTTAATTCTTGAACTTTCCCCATTAGACATAAGTGCATTAACTGAAGAAAGTCTATCACTAACAACCTTAGCATCTCTAGGAATATCTAAAAGGTTATCTTTTTCTAAGTTAGTTATCTCTTTACTACCATTTAATACATAGTCTGAATATATATTACCTGCTGCTACCCCAAGTAACTTACCATCTTCTGTCTTTCTTCCCTCTAAATGTATACCTAACTCTCTTGCTAAGCCTTTCTTAAACTCTAACTCACTCATATCTCCAAATGTATATACATTTTTTTCTTGGTCTACTATTACCCTTAATTCTTCTCCTCTTTCTCTTGCCTCATAGTATCTTCTCTTTAAATCTTCTGGTAATAATTCTACATTTTCTTCTGTTATCTTATCAAATACCTTTAAATCTTTAAAATCTACATCTCTTACAAGTGATAGTCTATCTTCTTTTGTAGTCGCTGATTTTTCATTTAAACTTCTTACTATATACTCTCCATTTAAATGATAATTTGATAACTCTTTTAAACTCCTTCTTTCTTCATCTGCTATATCTGTTTCTTCATCACTTGTAGTCTTACTTATATTCTCTATACTAGACCTTATACCCTTATAGCTACTCTCTAAATCTTTTAAAGCTAATTCTTGTTTATCTTTAAATTCATTTGGATTAACTATTGCTTCTAATACATTTAAATTTAAATCTAGTCCATATTCTCCTACCCTTGCACTTACTCCCGACGTGCCTACTTTAAGTCCATAATCTATATTATGATTATTTGCTTTCTCTTCTTTTAATGTAATTCTTTCTATTTCTAGTTTAGATAAGTCTATATCTCTTTTATGTACCTTCTCTTCTCTCTTATCTACAAACTCTAACTCTCCATTACCTCCTGTAGGTGTGCCTGTAAAAGCTATAGAAACATCAAAGCCTAAACCTACCTTATTTCTACTCTTTTCATCTTTTACTTCTTCTACATTTAGATTCTTAATACTTCCTTCTATAGTACTATCTTTTGTCTTTAAACCTCTTATACTTACATTTTCTACTTCATTATATACTTCTTTTGTGTTTTCTAATATATTTAAAGCGTTTTCTTTACTTTCTTGTAATTCATATGAGACCTTTGCACCTACATTTATACTACCAGGGGATACCTTCATCTCCATAGTATCTAACCCTGCACTTACTCCTAAACTTACTGAAGCATCTATTATCTCTTTTTTATTTTCTGCTCTCAATACATCTTTTCTAACACTTTCAACATTATTATTGTAGTGGTCAAGCTTTTTTGATACAGCATGGTAAAGTTAATTTATTTTCTTCTTCTCACCTCCATAGGTGTTAAATATCCATTATAACTATGTGGTCTTACATAATTATAATATACATATGAAAATTCTTCTATTCCTTTGTATAAATCTTCTTCCTTTTCAAATATATAATTATTTAAATATTCTTCTTTCAATGTATTATAGTATCTTTCCATAACTGCATTATCATAAGGACAACCTACTTTACTCATACTTTGTATTATTCCTTGTTCCTCACAATATTTTACAAATTCTTTTGAAGTAAATTGACTCCCTTGATCACTATGTAATATTATTTCTTTATTTGCCCTTGGGTTATCCTTAAAAGCCTTATTTAAAGCTCTCTTCGCTAACCCTGTATCCATTCTCTTTCCACAAACACTTGAAACTACACTTCTATCATACAAATCTATCACTGTACAATTATATCTTACATCATTATTTAATAAATATATATATGTAAAATCTGTACACCACTTTTCATTA
>NZ_LOHX01000311.1 GCF_001559775.1 Streptobacillus felis
CCTTTTTGTCAGTTTGTTTCTCAAAGTTATTGTTCTTACCTTAAATTGACTTCTTGTCTTTCTTGTTTGCTTTATTTATTCCTTTTCTTTCCATTGTCCTCGTTCTGTTGCGAACTCAATTATATTACCATATCATTTTTAGTTTGTCAATAAAAAAGTTGCAGTTTTTTCAAAAAAATTTTTGAAATTTCTGCAACACTTGTTTTTACTACATTATTTAATTGCTAATTCAAATGCTTTGTCTGCATGTATTTCAGTTGTATCAAATACTGGTACATCAACATCTCCATCTTTAATAAGTAAATCTATTTCTGTACATCCTAATATTACACCTTCTGCACCTTTTTCTACTAAACCATTTATTATTTCTACATATTTATCTTTAGATTCTTTTTTTACTTCACCAACACATAATTCTTTAAATATTACATCATTTACAAATTCAACACCATGTTCACAAGGTATTAATACCTCTATTCCTCTTTCAGTTAATTTTTCTCTATAGAAATCTTGAGTCATAGTATATTTAGTTCCAAGTAAAGCTACTTTTTTTATACCTCTTTCTACTAGTACATCTGCAGTTGCTTCAGCAATATGAATAATAGGGATATTTAAGTCTTTTTGTATTTCTGGTACTACTTTATGCATAGTGTTAGTACATATTAATACAAAATCTGCACCTGCTTTTTCAAGTTTTAAAGCAGCATCTTTTAGTATTTCTGCACTCTTATTCCAATCACCACATTTTTGGCATTTTTCTATATCAGCAAAGTTTACACTATATAATATTATTTTTGCTGAATTTAATCCTCCTAAATGATGCATAACTTTGTCATTTAATAACTTATAGTAAGTAAGAGTACTTTCCCAACTCATACCACCTATCAAACCAATTGTTTTCATAAATATTCCTCCAAATAATATTTTCACAAATATTATACCTTAGAAAAGAAAAAAAGGAATAGTATTTTTTCACTTTATTTTTCAAAATATATATTAAAAAAGAAAGTGATTTCTCACTTTCCTTCCTATATTTCTTTTAATATTTTCTTTAATTCTTCTAGTTTTTCACCAAATGTTTCAAGACATGCATATACTGGTGCATTAGTATTCATATCAACACCCGCTGTTTTTAAGATATTTAATGAATAATCGCTTGCTCCTGATTTTAAATAATTAATGTATTTTTCTACAGCTGGTTTACCTTCATTTAATATTTTCTTAGCAAATGCTGATGCAGCTGACATACCTGTTGCATATTGATATACATAGAAGTTATAGTAGAAATGAGGAATTCTTGCCCACTCATATCTAATGTTATCATCATAAGTCATATCTGGACCATAGAATTTTTTATTTATATTTTCATAAATAGTTGATAAATATTCTGCAGTTAACGGTTGTCCATTTTCTACTGATTTATGAATTTCATATTCAAATTCTGCAAATTGTGTTTGTCTAAATACAGTTCCTTTTACTTGATCTAAGTAATGGTTAATTATATATGCTTTAACCGCATTATTATCAGCATATTTTTTAATTAAATAGTCACTTAAAATTAATTCATTAGTTATACTTGCAACTTCTGCTAAGAATATTGTGTAATGTCCATAAATATATGGTTGGTAATTTCTAGTATAGTAACTATGTATACTATGTCCTAATTCATGAATTAATGTAAATAAATTATCTAAAGTACCACGCCAACTAATTAATATAAATGGATTAGTTCCATAAGTTCCACTTGAATATGCTCCTGATCTTTTACCTTCATTTTCAGCATAATCTATCCATCTTTCATCAAATGCTTTCTTAATTAATCCAACATATTCTTCACCTAATACTTGTAAAGCATCTATAATTATTTCTTTTGCTTCTTCATAAGTAAATTTAAGGTCTAATTCTTTAACTAAAGAAGTGTACATATCAAACATTCTTAAGTTATCTACACCTAATTGTTCTTTTCTAAATGCAACATATTTATGTAATTCTGGTAACTTATCATTTACTGCTGAAAGTAATGAATCATATACACTTTCATCTATAAAGTTTGATGAAACTGCTGCATTTCTAGCACTAGGATATTTTCTTAATTTAGCATTAGTTGTATGATTTAATACTTGACCTTCAAGTGTAGTTGCAAAAGTATTTTTTAAACTTCTATAAGTTTTGTACATAGAATTATATGCATTTTCTCTTAAAATTCTATCACTTGATTCCATATACATCCCATATCTTGCATGATTTAGAGCTAACTTTTCTTCTTTTGAATTTTCTATTTCATCAAAAGTTATATCTGCATTATTTAACATAGAAAATGCTTTACTTGCAGTATTAGATATTTGGCTCATATTTGCAAGTAATTCTTCTTCTTTTTGTGATAATTGATGTTTTTTAGTCTTAAATAGTTTTTCAATTTCAAATTTACGTTCTACTAATCTTTCATCACTGAAGTATTTTTCTACTTCTTCTTCTGATAATTCTAATAATTTTATTTTAACAAACGTTGATTTTGCTTCATATTCAGAATATAGGCTCATTATTTTTGAATTATATTCTTGGTATTTTGAATTACCAGTATCTTCATCACCTTTTAAATGAGCATAAATATATAGTACAGTTAATCTTTGAGCTAAATTATCATCTAAATCTAAAGTTTTTACTAAATTATCAACATTTGAAGTCATACTTTCTTCGTATTTTGATATTTCTTCCATTTCTTTACTAACTTTTTCAAATTCAACTTCCCAAGCTTCATCATTTTTAAATATAGTTGTTAAATCCCAGGTTTGATTTATATCAACTTCACTTCTTTTTAAGATTTTTTCCATCTTTATTCCTCTTTCTAATTCTAATTTCATAATACATTTTATCATTTTACATTTATTTTATCAATATATTAAATCTACATTCAGTTTATTAAAGATACTAGATTTTGAAAAAGAAAGTATAAAATCTCCTCCACCAGCACCAGAAATTTTAGAATATCTATACTGAGATAACATATTTTCAATTATATCAGTATGAATAGCTGCTTCATTATTTTTCTCTAAATCATGTAGATTATCATTTAATTTATCTATATTTTCAAGAACTACATCTACATCATTAACTAATATAGCTTTATAAATTTTTAACACACTATCATTAGATTTCATTCTAAATTCTTCAAAAAATTTATTATTAATATTTATTTTAGATATTAGTTTTGAACTTTTGGCAGGACTTTTAGTCCAAATTGCAGATATATCAAGATTAGTTTCTACATCCAACACTTTAATTTCATAATTTCTATCTATTCTATTTGATGATTTAAATAATATATTTTTTTCATAACAAATACAAGCTACATCACCAAAAGAACCACTAATATTATTTTCTATCATAAAATCTATGCATACATTAAATAATTCCATACTATCTAAAACTATATTATTTAACTTAAGAATACTTTTAATGGTCACAACTATTAAAGATGCAGATGATCCTAGTCCATACTTTTTATCATTTTCATAAAGTTCACTTTCATATTTAAGTTTAGCCTTATTACTAATATCAAAATTTCTTTCTACATATTCAATTATCTTATATATCAATCCATCTTTGTCTTCAATTGATGTTGTTACTTCCCATTCTTCATTTTTATAAAAGTATAAATAGGTGTACTTTTCTATATATGAAACTATGGCGTAAGAATTTTCTTTTAAAATAGCATACTCACCTGCTAAATATAGTTTAGAACCTGCTTTCTCTAACATAGTAGTATCTTCCCTTCAAAATATTCTTTTAGCGCTTCCAATACCTTTTCTTCATCTTCTTTTAAATAAAGTACTTTTACATTAGGTCCAGCATCCATAGTTGTAAATACATTTATTCCCCTCATTCTTATTCTTTTTATTGTTTTAATGACACTGTATGTTTCTTCATTTAAAAAAGAAAATGAAGGATTAGATCTAAAAGTTGTATTATGCATAATTATAGTATTTTTTTCCATTATATTTCCAACTTTAACAAAATCATTTTCAATTAAAGCTTTCTTCATTTTTTCAAAATCATCATTAGCTCTCTTAACCCACATAGGGTAAATTACTGAATTTTGAGCTATTTTCATTGCATCTCTTGAAGGTATTTCTTTCTTTTCATCACTTACTACTATAGCTAACATTGCAAGATTTAAATCTGTATTTAACTCATAAACTTCACCATATTTGTCAAATGCTGCTAGGTTATAGAAACTTCTACACGCAGAACCTGAACCCATAGTTGAGATTTTTGCCATCTCATTTATTGATAAATTTAATTTGAAATATTCATTTAATTCCTTTGTTAAAGCACAATATGCACTAGCACTAGATGCAAGTCCAGCAGCTGTTGGAACATAATTTTTACTTTCTATACAAATTTTTTCTCTTTCTTTAACTACTCTATCCACAAATTCAAATATTTTTTTTGTTTCAGATTCATTTTGAACTACACCATTTAGTATAAATTTATCTACATCACTTTTACTAATATTTGTTTCAGTATATAGTCTGTTTGATTTTAAAGAAATACTTCCCTGTGTAGGTATTAAATAAGGATTAAATTCCTTTTTACCCCAATACTTAACTATAGCTATATTTATATATCCTCTAGCCATATATTTGATACTCCTTTTTCTTTTAAAATATTAATCAATTTATAAGCTTTTTCTTCATTTTCTATTAAGGCTATGACACAACCACCTAAGCCTGCACCAGTGATTTTAGAACCCAAAGCATATTCATTACATATATTTATTATATTTTCAATCACATCATTTGATAAATTCATATTACGTAATAAATTGTGGCTAGAATTCATAAGTTCACCCAATAATTTTAAATTCTTTTTAACAATAGCAGCTATTGCATCATCAGTTATTTTACCTAATTTTTCTATATACCCTTTATATTCATCTAAATTATTTGAAACCATAGAAACTGCTTTTTTAGTACTTCCTTTAATACCACTATCTATTATTAATAATTTTGAATTTAAATCAATATCTATATTTCTTATACCTTCTTTTTTGTTAAATAAAACATTTTTTTCATTTAATATTACAGCTATATCTATACCACTAGGATTACCATGAGCCCATCTTTCACTTTCATTCACTATATCAAAAACATTTTCATCAGTTAGATTATATCTTTCCTTAAATGCTCTAGCAACTGAAACAGCAAGTGCAGCAGAAGAACCAAGACCTCTTGCTCTTGGTATATTAGAATTAATCTCCACATATACTTCATCTAATATATTGTAATTACTTTTTATGTATTCTTTTATATGTTTAACATGCACATTTTCATTTGTATTTATTGTAGTAATTTTAGCTTCCATTTTAACTGACTTTAAATGCATAGCTATTGCATTTTTACCATAAACTACAGAATGTTCACCAAATAATATTACTTTTCCATGGGCCATAATCTCACCTCGTTTCCTATTTATTATATCATTTATCTTAATTTTATTCTATAATAAAATAAGGCAGAAATTTCTGCCTTATTAATATTTATCATTTTCTATAGATTCTATTCCCAGCAATAAAATATCTGCTGTAGTGTAATTAATTTTTTTCTTAGCATTTAGTAATCTTTCATGCTCCTCTTTATTTAGTCTAATACCTATATTGATATTTCTAAATTCGCTTTCATCTTTGTGTTTCCATATATCCCAAGGTCTTTTACTACCTTTTTTTATACCCATAATTATCCTCCTTTTAATATCTCTGCATATATTATACTACTTTTATTTTCTTTTGTAAATATTTTTGTCATTTTTTTCACAAAATTTTCAAACTTTACACATAGTTGTATTTTAAAGATATATATAGTATAATTATGTATATTAAATAAAAAGGAAAAAATATGTGGAAAAAAAACGTTAAAGATAGAATTGATGAATTAATAAATAAGGGTAAAAATTCAAATAATTATGCAATTTTTGATTGTGATAATACTATATTAATGAATGATATACAATTTGCATTAATTCATTATGTTTTAAAATTCAAGAAATATAGGACTACACCAGAGGTATTAAAATCATTTTTATACAAACATTTTCCTAATGAAGATAATGTTTTATCTAAATTTATGGAAATTTTTGAAAGGGCATATAATTCTGAATATGTATCAGATACTTATTTAGAATTCTTAGCTAATATAGAAGAATTAGTTGAATATCTATTCTTTAAATATGATCATTTTGATATTACTATGATATTTTTCTATGATATGAGCGAAGAAGAATTAAGAGCTCTTATACAAAAAGCAATAGATTATCATAATACCGTAGAATTTGGACATGAAAATTGGATTTATGAAGATAATATTTCATCATATAAGACAGGACTTTCTATAGCAAAAGAAATGGAAGAATTAATAAAAGAATTCTGCGAAAATAATATAGATGTTTATGTAATTTCAGGTTCACCTAGAATACAGGTTGAAGAAGCATTAAAACCTTTAAAACCATATATTAAAGAAATATATGGAAAAGAACTAGAAATTATAGATGGAAAAATTACTGGTGAGATAAAAGAAGGAACTATAGAAACATACTATGAAGGTAAAGTTGAAATAATAGATAAGTTTCTATATAACAAATATAACAAAGGCCCTATTTTTGTTGCTGGAGATAGCATGGGTGATTATCACATGCTTACAAGATATGAGGATACAGAAATTTCATTACTTATAGACAGAAATAGAACTGGAAAATTCAGTGAATTGCTAGAAGCAAATGATGACAGATATTTAAGCCAAACTGTAGATGAAACTATAGGTAGGTTCATTGATGCTGAAAAAAGTATCACTTTTTAAAAAGGAGGAATTATGCAAAACTATGATATTATAGTAGTAGGGGCAGGACATGCAGGAGTTGAAGCTTCACTTGCTGCAGCAAGACTAGGAAAAAAAGTAGCTCTTTTTACTATATACTTAGATAATATTGCAATGATGAGTTGTAATCCAGCTATAGGTGGTCCAGGTAAATCACATATAGTTAGCGAAATAGGTATGCTTGGTGGACAAATGGCCATACATATAGATAAGTATAATTTACAACTAAAAAATTTAAATCATACTAAAGGACTTGCAGCTAAGATTACAAGAGCTCAAGCTGATAAATATTGGTATAGAATTAAAATGAGAGAAATCATTGAAAAACAAGAAAACTTAGATGTAATACAAAATATGGTAGAAGATCTAATATTAGATGAAAATAAAAAAGTTATAGGTGTAGTAGATGCCCTTGGTCTTTCATATTCAGCTAAGGCTGTAATACTTTGTACAGGAACTTTTTTAAATGGAGAATATATTATAGGAGATGTTAAATATTCTGCGGGAAGACAAGGAGAAAAAGCAAGTAATTCTTTACCAGATAATTTAGTTAAATATGGTATAGAAATGGATAGATATCAAACTGCTACTCCACCAAGAATAGATAAAAAAAGTATTAATATAGATATATTAGAAAAATTAAATGGTGAAACTAATCCTAGATATTTTTCATATATGACTAAAGAAGTTGAAGAAAAACCTTTAGAAACATGGTTAACATTTACTACTGAAGAAACTATTAAAGTAGGTCAAGAATTATTAAAATTCTCACCTATAGTTACAGGTATAGTTTCTACAAAAGGACCTAGACATTGTCCTTCACTTGATAGAAAAATAATGAACTTCCCTGATAAGACAGATCATCAAATTTTCTTAGAACAAGAATCTAGAGAAAGTGATGAAATATATGTAAATGGATTTACTACGGCTATGCCTCCATTTGCCCAAGAGAAGTTAATTAGAACTATTAAAGGTTTAGAAAATGCTAAAATATTAAGATATGGTTATGCAGTTGAATATGATTTCATACCTGCAAAACAATTACATTTTTCATTAGAATCTAAGGTTATAGAAAACTTATTCCAAGCAGGAACTATTAACGGAACTAGTGGTTACGAAGAAGCTGCAGCCCAAGGATTCATTGCAGGAGTAAATGCTGTTCGTAAAATAGAAGGAAAAGATCCTATAATAATATCACGTGATGAAGGATATATAGGAGTTTTAATCGATGATATAATTAATAAAGAAACACCTGAACCATATAGAGTTTTACCTTCACGTGCTGAATATAGATTAACATTAAGACAGGACAATGTATTTATTAGATTACTAGAAAAAGCAAAAGAAATAGGATTATTAGATAAAGATAAATTGAAAGAACTAGAAGAAAATATAGAAATCATTTCAGAAGAAATAGAAAGACTTAAGGAAATAAAAATTTATCCAAATAAAGAAAACAATGAAATACTTAAATCTATTGATATTAATGCATCACATAATAATGTAATGAATGCTTTTGAATTTTTAGGTAGACAAGAAATAAATTATGATAATCTTAAATTATTTGTAGAAACAAAAGATTTACCTAAAATATCTAAAGAGCAAGTAGAAATTGAAGCTAAGTATAAAATCTTTATTGAAAGAGAAAGAAATCAAATAGAGAAATTTAAAAAACTTGAAAATATTTCTATACCAGATGATTTCGATTATGAAAATGTAAAAGGACTATCAAATATAGCAGTAAGTGGACTAAGTTATACTAAGCCTAAAAATATAGGACAGGCAACTAGAATAAGTGGTGTTACATATAACGATATTGCTATCTTAGTTTCTATACTAAAGGAGGTTAAGTAATGTCTAAATATTTTACTCCGGGTGAATATCATCTATCATATTTTTCACCTGAACATTTAAAACCACTTTTTGTCCTTACAATAATTTGTATAATATTACTCTTAATACCTTATTTATTTAAAGGTATAGAAAAAGGTAAATATACAATATTTCTTGGAATTTTATGCTTAGTAGTTAAATTAGGTGATTCACTTTATAGAATATATTTTGAAAACGATGTATGGTATAATACTGTACCACTAAATTTATGTAATATTTCATTAATATTTGCAGGAATATACTTTATTACTAAAAGAAGAATATATTTTAACTTTGTATATTTTTGGTTTTCAGGAGCAATACTTGCAGTAATAATACCAGGATTTTCTGTTTATTACTCACCTTTATATGTATATTCATTTATAGCAAGTCATATGTTTGAAATATTTGCTGTATTCTATGGATTTATACATCTAGATGAAAGAATAACATTTAAAGGATTTGTAACTTCAGTATTTGGTTATTTATTATTAATAGGAATTTCATTTATATGGAATGGTATCTACGGTACTAATTTTATGTTCATGTCAGATTATGTAATACCAGCTGTAAGTTTCATTAAACCATTTTGGTTCTACCAAATAGCGCTAGTAGGTCTATTTGTATTATCTATGGTATTTATGTATTTACCTTTCGTTAATAATCAAAAAGAAGAATTAGAAGAAGTGACTATATAGAAAAGGGGCTGTTCCGAAATAGCCTAAAAAAATTATGGAGAATTCTAAATTTTTTAGAATCCTCCATTTTTTTTAACAATTTTTAACCTTTTATTTCAATCTAAATAAATATACTTAATTTT
>NZ_LOHX01000312.1 GCF_001559775.1 Streptobacillus felis
AAAAAATTCAGTGTATTATATAGGGGTGATAAAATGAATTTTATAAAAAAGTTTGAAAGTGTTTCTTATGAAAATGGGAAATTTTTAGGTGATAAGTCATATGCATTCGATGTTATGTATTTTTTTTGTAAATATATTTATGAATTTTATAATGGTGTTGAAACTTTTAATTTAAAAGAAAAAATAAGTGGAGATATAGATTTATATTATGAATTCATAAAAAATATTTTTAATATAAGTAGTAGTGGGGATATAGAAAATAGAAGAAATGAACCTAAGCATGTTTTAAAATACTCTAACATTATAAAAAGTACAAAAGAAGATGAAAAAAAAATTATGATAAATGACTATGAAGCATTAAGTTTTATAGTTGAAAGAATGGAGAATGCATATATATTTAATTATATACTTTCCTATTATACTTTAAAAAATGCAGGTGCCCTAGAATTATATAAAAAATTTTGCAATGAAACAGATTTATATATAAAACAAGAAATTTTACTTAAAATTTATTATAAAATCACTCCACAGAATAAAAGTGTAATAAAACCTGACACAGTGTGGTCATATAATAATACCAAATATATAATTAATATTTTAAATTTTGCTAATTTTCAACCTTTTGCTACAAGAAATTTACAATTAGATGATTGTGGATTTGATGAAAGGATAAAAAAAATTGCACTAAATGTAGATGGAACTAAGACAGTAACAAAAAAAAACAATGAATATATACATCAATTTAACTTAGAATATGTTTTAGAATATTTAGATGAAATACTAGTTTGGAGAAAATAAAAATGAAAAAAAATATTTTTAATAATGAATTTATATTTTATGTATTAGAAAAGACTTATATTGATAACTTAAATCCAATTGAGATTGAAAAAAATTTTTTTGAAGATGAATACAGAACAGGTGCTTTTGCTTCAAAAGTATTAGAGTTATTTAGTGAGAAGGACTTGAGAGTTTGTAAAAATAATTTAGATATAGAATATCAAAAAATATATTTTGGAGCACCAGGAACAGGTAAAAGTTATGAATTGAATAAAGAATCTAAAGATAATTTTTCTGATAAAAATGTTGAAAGAGTTACATTCTATCCAAATTATTCATATGCTAATTTTGTAGGTACGTATAAGCCTATTGAAGAAAACAAAAATATTACATATAAATTTGTTCCAGGTATACTTGTAAGACAATTGAAAAATGCATATGAAAATCCTGATAAAAATTATTTGTTGATTATTGAAGAAATAAATAGAGCAAATGTTTCTGCAGTTTTTGGTGACACTTTTCAGTTATTAGATAGAGATTCTAGTGGTGAGAGTGAATATCCAATTAGTTTATCAGAAGACTTGTTTAAATATTTTGATGAAAATTTAAAAACAAAAGATTATTTGAATAAAGAATATGTTGAAGAAAATAAATTAATCAAATTATATTTCCCAAGAAATTTATATATTTGGGCAACTATGAATAGTGCGGATCAAGGAGTACAGCCATTAGATACTGCATTTAAAAGAAGATGGACATTTGAATATATTGATGTAAACAATGGTGTTACAAAAGAATTAATAAAGTACGAATTTAGAGTAAAAAAAGGTGATAAAAATTATATTAAGTGGAATGATTTAAGAGAAAAAATAAACATCGTATTATCTGATGCTAAAATACCAGAAGATAAATTAATGGGTTCATATTTTATTTCTAAAAATGTACTAGAAAAATCTGGACCTGAAAAATTAAAAGAAATAATAAAAAATAAAGTGTTAATGTATTTATATGAGGATGTTTTGAAGATTTCGAGAAACAAATTATTTAACCCAGAATACTCTAAAACATTTTCAAATCTATGTAGACAATTTGATGAAGATGCAAGTTCAATATTTATAGATGAGGTAAAAAATTTTATTATAGAAAAAAGTGTGATAGATGATAATAATTCTCAGATACAAGATATAAAAAAGGAAAACTAAAATAAAATTATGAAAGTATGTATTTTAAAAGAACTTAAAGTTTATGGATATTTAGAATTAAAGACTATTCTTTCATTAAATAAAAATGATGAAGAATTTCAAAAGAAATTAAGAAAATTGTATTCAAAAGGGATAATAAAATATTATAAAGATAAGGACTCATCTAAAATTTTAGAATTTCAAGAAGAAGATATAGAAAATGTTGATTTAGATTCTATAGGGAAAATAAAAGATAAGGTAGTATATGCATTTGAGTATGTAGGAATTATAGTTATTGATGACCATGCTTTGATTTTATATCCTAAATATATGAATTCGTATTTAGAAGATCAAAATAATAATTTTAAGTCATTAAACATAATTTTAAATGTTATACAAAAATATAAGAATAAATATTATCAAAATAGATCAATAATGAAAGATGAAGAAATATCAAAAAAGAAAGATTTACTATCTCTTATTTATGAAATGATAATGAACTACAAAGAACATGATTTATATAAAAATGATAAATCAATAATTGAAGTTAATGGAGACAATGAAATTTTATGGGATAAAACAATAAGTGAAAGTACAATGTTTTTATCAAATGGAAATCCGATTTATTTAGATTTATTTACTGTTAATAATTTGATAGATGATCAAAATTATTTTACTAGACTTCATTCGACAATTTTAACAGAAACATCTAATAAAATAAAACCAATTTTAAATATATTTGGATTTGAAGAAATAAATTTAAGTAATGAAACGTTTGAAGATTTTGGAGATAAAGAATATATTTTATATAGATTAAAAAAAGAACAATCTATTCAATTTATAACATATAAAAGAAGAATAATTGATTTAATGATAAAATATATAAATAATAATTTTAATACGAGTAATGATGATGAACCAATGTTTTTTGGAATTAAAAAATTTAATGTTGTTTGGGAAGATGTTTGTTCAGTATATAAAAATAATAAAAGAAATGAAAAAATAGAAAATTTAGATTTAAATTATGATTTTTATTATAAAAATTTTCAAAAAATATATCCATTTTTCTCAGAAGAAGAGATTAAAAATAAAGAATTAATTAAAATTATTCCTAACCCATACTATATTTTAGATGGTGAAGAAAAAAAATTACAAGAAACATTAGAACCAGATATTATTTCTTTTGAAAATATAGATGGATTTAAAAATATGGTAATTTATGATGCAAAATATTATAATTTAGCAAATGATATAAAGAATATTCCTGGAATTGGTGATATAAATAAACAATATTTATATCAAATGGTATATAAAAAATTTGCGAAGTCTTTTGATTTGAAATTAAAGAAAAATATTTTTTTAATGCCAAAAGAAAGCGAAGATTTTGAAGAAAATAAAATTACAATAAAATTTGAAATATTTAATTCTTTGATGTATAAAGATCTAGAATTAGATTTAGAAGGTATAGATGTAGTTTTATTACCAGATAAAAAAGTTTATATGAAATATATTGACAACTAAATAATATAATACATTATTAAAGAAAATAGTAAGTATTTTTAATAAAGATATGATGATTAAAAATTAAAAATAAACTTTTAAAATAAAAAATGAAGTTCGTTCTGTTGCTTTACAGTACTTTATAAAGGAGGGAATAATTATATGAAAATAGCATCAATTAAAATTAATAATTTTAGAGGATATAGTAATGAAGTAAAATTTGAATTTGATAATTTAACAGCAATAATAGGGAGAAATGATGTGGGTAAATCTACTGTTTTAGAAGCTTTAGATATTTTCTTTAATGATGGAAAAGGAGTAGTTAAGCTAGACAGGCATGATATAAATAGATATGAATTTGAAAAAGGGAATAATGAAATTTCAATATCTATTTGTTTTGATAATTTACCCGAAAGTGTAATTCTAGATTCTTCGTTTGAAACTAATCTAAAAAAAGAATATTTATTGAATAGTGAAGAACAGTTAGAAGTTATTAAAAGATATCCAAATGGTAGTTCTGCTAAAGTTTACATAAAAGCAATTCATCCACAAAATCCAAAGTGTACCGATTTACTTTTGAAGAAAAACTCAGAATTAAAAAAATAATAAAGTATGAAAGTATAGAATGTGATAATTTTACGATAAACAATTAAGAGAAGCTTTGTTGGAATTTATTAATAATAAAATATAATAATTATTCTATTTAAAAAGAGGTAAAAAATATATGAAATTCATATAATTTACCTCTCTTTTTTAGTATTGTACTGATTTAAATAAGTATTTTTATCCTCTCAAATAATTCTCAATAAACGAAATAATCATTTTTAATTCATTGCTTGACATATTGACTTTGTATTGACCTAATTCAAAAAATTGACGGTGATTTATTTGTTTTAATACTCTAAAGAAAGAAATGTTAATGTTAAATTCTTTCTTTTCAAAATCAATTTCATTTAATAATATTGGTTTATTATCTAGCATTATTTCTTGTTTTAGTTCATCATATCCCATTGAATTATGAATTTGATTGTTTGAACTGAAATAAAGAAGCATAGATTTAATGAAATTAATATCATCACCAAATAATAAGTCTAGATTATTTTTAAAAACTTCTCTATTACTTAATTTTTTTGAAGATAAAATTACTTTACCTTCATGATCCTTTACTAAAATACCATCAATTAAATCATAATTTTCGATTTTGATATAATCATAAATCTCATATAGTTTTTCCATGGTTTTAATCTTAAAATTAATATCCCCCACAATTTTAAATACTTCGTACATAAACTTTCGCCTTTCAAATATATTTTTCAATAATATTGTAATATGATTTATAAAAAAGTAAAGGGGTAAATTTAAAAAAATATAAAAATTTATGTTTTTTTTTACATTTTCAAGGTATAATATAAAAAACAGATATTGATTTATGTCAAAAGGTATAATTTACAAAATGAATACAGTTGTATCTAGTCTAATAAAAATAGGTAAAATTAGTAAAATAATTTTGAAGGTAGAATGGATTTAGGAGGTAAATATGAAAAAAAGATTTTTTATACTAGCATTGATAATTTTTTCCAATATATCTAGTGCAGATTTTCTAAATAACATATTACATGAAATAAAAGTAGCTGTTACAGATATAGCGAAAGAAGAAGAAAATAAAAAAATAGAAGAGGAAAGAAAAGAAAAAGAAAGATTAGAAGATATTGAAAAAGAAAAAATTGAAAGAGAAGCTTATTCCAAAGTTGAAAAATTATTATTTGAAATAGATGAAGAAAATATAGAAAATTATGATATCTACAATATAAAAGATGTAATTAAAAATATAGATGAATTTATTCAAAAATATCCAGAAAATGAAAAAAAAGAGATATTATTAAAATCAAAAAATGAATATGAAGATATAATAAAATATTTAGAATTTCTAAAACCATACTATTTTGTATTAGATTCTGAGGAAAACAATCAAATATTACTGTATAGAAATGAAATAAATAGAATCGATGAATTTATAAATAATAATAAAAATTTTAAATACTTAGAAAAAGTAAAAAAAATAAAGTTAAATGTAAGTGAAGAATTAAATGAATTTGAAAAAGAATACAAAGATAATCTTAATAAAATAAAAAATATAAAAAGTAAATATTCTAAAATTGTAGGAACAGAAATTGATGAATTTGAAGGAGTTAAATATTTTGAATCTAGATATAAAAATGGTGCTAAAATAAATTGGGCTAAAACTAACTTTAATATTTATGGTATAGGTGATATAAATGATCAATTTCCTAGAAGATTTTTATTGCACTTAGAAGTTAGAGGAGAAGAATACTTAGGAGTAAATAAAGTAATAATATTGATGGACGGATCAAAGCTAGAATTACAATTTGGGTACAGTGATTTTCAGCATGATATTTATACTCAAAATTTTAAATTGATATCTATAGAATATATAAATGCAGAATTCAATGAAGATCTCTATGATTTTATTCTTGAAAATAGAAATGCAAAAACAATTAAGATAAGATTCTCAGGAACAAATGGATATAAAGATATTATTGTTAATAATTCTGATAAAGAGTTATTTGTAAATAGTATTAAGCTTTTAGAAATTTCGGAATTAATAGATAGAAATGTATTTTTGAATGGAGAGTAACTATGCAATTAATTTTAGTAATATACTTTATGTTTAGAGCACATTTTTTCCAAAAAGATAAAGGAGGGAAATGGTATATTTTTCATCCAATTCATGTTTCAATGAATGTAAGTGGGTATAAGGAGAAAATAGTAGCTTTATTACATGATGTAGTAGAAGATAGTAACTATACTTTTTCTGATTTAGAAAGATACTTTAATAAAGATGTTATGGATGCTTTAAAACTTATTACCAAAGATAAAAATATAGATTATTTTGATTATTTATCTAATATAAAGAATAATGAAATATCTAGAAAAGTAAAATTAGAAGATCTTAGACACAATATTCAAGAAAAAAGACTTAAAGTTATAACAGAAAAAGATATTTTAAGAATTAATAAATATAAGGAAGCGATAAACTTCCTAAAAAAATAAAAATTTTTTTATTTCCCCTATTGATTTTAAAAAAAAATGAGGTATATTATTATTGAGGGAGATTTACTCTATTTTATCTTTCTCAAAAATATTTGAATCAATATTTATTTTTTTTGGCCCCGGCAGGGGCAATTTTTTTGATATAGAGGGAATATTATGTCTTTAAAATTAGTTAGAAATGATATTACAAGTATGAATGTGGATGCAATAGTAAACCCAGCAAATAGGGCACCAATCTATTCTGCAGGAATAGATGGTGCAGTTTATCAAAAAGCTGGAATTGAAAAATTACTAGAGGAAAGAAAGAAAATTGGATATTTAGAAGAAGGAGATGTTGCAATAACTCCTAGTTTTGATTTGCCTTCAAAATATATCATTCATGCGGTTAGCCCTAAATATGAAGTAGGTAAATTAAATTTTGAAACTACTTTACGTTCGTGTTATAAAAAATCTTTAACGTTAGCTAAAGAAAAAAATATTAAAAGCATTGCATTTCCAATAATTGCAACGGGTTCAAATGGTTATTCTATTAAAGATGGTATGCAAATAGCATTAGATGAAATAAGTAATTTCTTATTTGATAATCAAATGGATGTATATTTAGTGGTATTTGATGATGAATCTACAAAATTAAGTAAAAACATATATTCTAAAATAGATGAATACATAGATAATGAATATGTTTCAAGTAAAATATCTGAAGAATATTTTAATGATGTGTATTCTAGAAGAAATATGATTCAAATATATGATGGCTCTAAATTTTCTGAATTAGATGAAAGAATAGAAAATATTTCAAGTAGCTTTCAAGAATATCTTTTTTATCTAATAAAAAAGAATAATCTGACTAATGCTGAGGTATATAAAAATGCACTTATTAAAAAACAAACTTTTTCTAAGATAAAATTAAATAAAAATTATCATCCAGATAAATTTACAGTACTATGTTTATGCATAGGAGCTAAATTAAATAAAGAAGAAAGTGAAATCTTACTTGAAAAGGCAGGATATGCATTTTCATCTTGTGATAAAAGAGATGTAATATTTTCTTTCTTTATTGAAAATAAAATACATGATATGATAGAAATAGATATAATGTTGGAAGAATACGGACTTCCATATATTATTTAATGGTCAACTTCAGGTTGACCTTTTTTTTCTACTTATATGTTACACTTAGGTATATCAAATTTGGAGGTAAAATTATGTTAACAGAAATCGTATTTATTTTAGATGAAAGTGGGTCTATGAAAGGATTAGAAAATGATGTAATTAAAGGATATAACACATTACTAAATAAACAAAAAAAGGAAAAGGGAAGTGCATATATTTCTACGGTAACTTTTTCAACTTATTCTAATGTTATTCATAATAGAGTAGATATCAAAAATGTAAAAGCTATGGAAATGGAGGAATATAATCCTGGGGGATTAACTGCTTTATTAGATGCTATAGGAAATTCAATCAAATATATATCAAAAAAACAAAAAGAAAGTAAAGTTGATAAAACACTTTTTGTAATAATGACAGATGGAGAAGAAAATGCAAGTAAAAAATACAACTATAATGATATTAAAAAAATGATCAGTTACTATAAAGAAAAATACTCTTGGGATTTCATGTTTCTTGGTGCTAATATAGATGCCATAAAAGAGGGTGAAAAAATTTCAATTGAAGATGGCATGGCTGTAAATTTTAATTGTGATAGTGAAGGTATAGAAATTAATTATGAAGTTTTAAATGAAATTATTACAAATTATAGAAGAAATAAAAGCAAAATTACAAAAAAATGGAAGGAAAATATTGAAAAGGACTATATTAATAGAAGTTGTAAATTTTAAAATTTGTAGTATAATATAAGTGGAAAATAATCGTGCGAAAATCGTGCGAAAATCGTGCGAAAAATCTCTGCAGATATTGTAAAATCAAGAAAAAAATCGTGCGAAAATCGTTTAAATGGAGATGGTTTTATGCAAAAAGAAGACTTGTTGAAATTAATAGAAGGTAAAAATATAGAATTAAAAAAAGCAAAAAATAATATACCTGATTCATTTTGGGAAACTTATTCAGCATTTGCAAATACTAATGGTGGTCTAATAGTATTAGGAGTTGATGAAAAAAATTCTGAAGTTTTAGGCGTAGATAACCCGTATAAACTAAGAGATGATTTACTTAACAATTTAAATAATCCTAAAAAGGTAAGTACTAATATTTTAAATGATGAAAATATTAATATCATAAAAATTTCTGAAGAAATAACAATAATGATAATAGATATTCCTGAAGCTTCATACAGAATTAAACCTATATATTTAAAAAATAATCCACGTTTAGCATACGTAAGACTAGGTGAAGGAGATAGGTTGATAACAGCAGAAAAATATAAAGAGTTAATATTTAACTCTAAAGATGAAACAGATATAGAACTCTTGAAAAAATATGATATTTCAGATTTAAATATTGATGATATAGATGTATATAAAAAAGAATTATATAAAAAAACAGGAAATGAAAAATATTTAAATATTGATAATATAGATTTACTAATAGAGATTGGTGCGATGAGAAAAGATAGACAAGGAGATGGGAAATATTATCTAACAACAGGTGGATTACTATTTTTTGGTAAATTGAATTCTATTACTGATAGATTTCCAGGATTTCAATTAGATTACTTTGAAAAAGAGTCTTCTTTAATAACAAATTGGATAGATAGGATTTCAAGTGGAGATTTGTCTTATCCTGAATTAAATTTATATAGCTTCTATAGAAATGTTATGGATAAATTTAAAATAATAATAAAGGATAAGTTTATTATTGATGAAGAAAGTAAGAGTAGGATATCTATTAGGACTGATTTACTAACTTCAGTTAGAGAATGTTTAGTTAATGTTTTGATGCATTCATACTATGATTCTGATTCTCCCATTAAAATTACAGTTTACCATGACTATTTTGAGTTTAAAAATCCAGGTAAAATGAGAATTACAATAGATGAATTTATTAATGGGGGAAATTCAAATATTAGAAATCATACGATTTCATCAATAATGAGGAGAATAGGTATATCTGAAAAAGCGGGGAGTGGTGGACCTAGAATTTTTGACATTTCTTCAAAATATAAACTTAAACTTCCTGAAATAATAAGAGAAGAAGATGAAACAATAATACGTGTTTGGAAAATAGATTTAGAAAGAAAATTTGAAAAATTTTCTAACGATCAAAAAAAGATACTGTTTTTTCTAATTGAAAATCATTATATTACAAGAAGTTCTGCGGAAAAGAAATTAAATATAGATAAATATACTTTTAGAAATGTAATAAGTGAATTATTAGATGAAAAAATTATAGAAATAGAAGGTAAGGGGAGAGCTACGAAATATACTTTAAATAAAAATTCTGAAGAAAAATCATATAGTATGAAAAAAATGCTGAGATTTTTAGAAGATCAAATAAAAAAAATAAAATAATCGTGCGAAAATCGTGCGAAAAATCTCTGTAGACATTGTAAAATCAAGAAAAAAATCGTGCGAAAATCGTGCGAAATTAATTAGAAAGAGAATAAAAATGAATAAAATTTACAAATTAATTGCAGTACTGATAGTATTATCTATAGTAGGTATATACATATCATCAAAATACTATTATGAAAGAAGTTTTATGGCAACTATTGCTGAAATATATTTAAAAGTAACTAAATATGGAAATGTAACTCAAGAGGAAATGGAAGCTTGGTTAAAAGAAAGAGAAGAAATGGAAGAAAAACCATACGAACTTCCTAAAGGTTATGAAGATATATTAATTACTGAAGGAAGTGGGATGAAACTTTTAAATTTAAATCCTGATGGTAAAGGAGAGGTAGTACTTTATCTACATGGAGGTTCATATTTACATGATCCAGATCCTAATCATTTTAAATTTTTAAATAAATTAATACCTTCTACAGATATTAAGGTCATACTACCTGTATATCCTAAGGCTCCAAAAAATACCTTTAAGTATGCTTATGAAAAGGTAATAGAACTATATAAAGAGATGTCTAAGGATAAATCTGTAATACTTATGGGAGATAGTGCAGGAGGAGGATTTGTATTAGGTCTAGCTCAGGAAATAAAAAGATTAAATTTAAGAGAACCTAAAAAATTAATAGTAATATCACCTTGGGTAGATTTAACTATGGAAAATCCAGATATATTAGTATATGAAAAGGTAGATCCTTGGTTAAAATATTCAAAATCAGTACCTACAGCTAAATCATGGTCTGGTGGGGAAGATTTAAAAGATCCAAGACTTAGCCCTACATATGGGGATATTAGTGCTTTGAAAAATTTAACAATATTTATAGGGACAAGAGATATACTTTATCCTGATGTTAAGATACTTGCAGATAAAGTAAAAGATGTTAATCTAATAATAGGTAAAAACTTAAATCATGATTATCCATTTTTTCCTATACCTGAAGCCAAAGAAGCTATAAATCAAATAATTAGAATAGTAAATGAGGTAGAATAAATGAGAAAACAAACTATATGTAAAATAAATATATTAATGTTTGTTATTACAATAATAGTAAACTATTTAATAGCAACATCAAAATTTCCAGGACTAATGTCTCAAAAAGTTGTATCAAATATGTATGATACAGCAATTACGCCCATAGGATTTACATTCTCTATATGGGGTATTATCTACCTTTCTTTATTTATATCACTACTATTAATGTATAAAAATAATAGTATGGATAGAAAAGTAGCTATACTAAATATATTTATGTTAATAACTAATATATGTTGGAACATCCTATTTGGTTTATCTTTTATAGGCCTATCAGTAATTGCAATATTAATATACTGGATAATATTATTTGGTATATTACGTAGATATGGTATAGAAAAGAATATATACTCTATTTCATATGGTTTACATTTTGGTTGGATAACTATAGCAAGTGTGGTAAATATATATGCATATTTAGTTAGTATAAATTTTTCTCATTTAAGAGATAATAGGGATCTTTGGACTATATGTGCCATAGTTATTGTTTCTATAGCATCACTTCTACTTTCAAGATATTTTAAAAATGGCGCAATATCTTTAGCTATAGCTTGGGCGATATTTGGTATTCATAACAGGTATGATGTATATGTTAATTATCCGTTTATTGAAGAAATAATTAAAGGTTCATTTGCTATGTTATTTGCAGGTGCATTTGTAGCATTAATTTCAAAGCAAAGAAAAAAATAAATTATAAAAGAGATTAACCATGCCTATTCAAGGAATAAAACAACCAGAAATATTAAATATAGATGATGATTTAAGATTAGTAAAATTTCATAAAGATTTTTCTTTTGCCTTAAAATTGTATCAAGATTTAGAGACTTTATGGTTAGTTGATGGTGAGAAAGAAATATATGATGAAGCATTGCTTGAAAGAATGTATTCTTATCTAGAAAGTATAGGAGAACTATACTTCATATATTATAAAATAGAGGGAGAATACAAACCTATAGGTGATGTAACCTTTTCTAAGGAATATATGCCTATAGTTATAGGGGAAAAGGAATTTAGAGGTAAAGGTATAGGTAAAAAAATAATTAGTGCTTTGATAAATAGGGCTAAAGATTTAGGTTATGATAAAATAGAAGTTAATGAAATTTATGATTTTAATAATAATTCTAAAAAACTATTTACATCCCTTGGATTTAAAGAACATATTAAAAGAGATAAGGGTATGGGATATATATTAAATTTAAAATAATAGGAGTTAAAATGGAAGTAAGTATAAGACAATTACAAGAGTATTTACTAGAACATTATGAAAATAGACGAACAGAACAGGGACTATTTTTAAAACTAGTAGAAGAAATGGGAGAAGTTGCAGAAGTTTTAAATATTAGAGCAGGACTTAAAAAAGGTGAAACTTCTACTGAAGAATTAGGTATAGAACTTGCAGATATAATACATTACACTGTAGCTATAGCTGCAATAAATAATATAGATTTAACTGACATTATACTTAAAAAAGATGAAAAATCCGCAATAAAATACAATCATAAGATGAATTTAAAAGAATATATTTCTAAAAAATGATTTTCATTTTCAATAAATTCCTATTGTCTTTTGTATTTTCCAAGGTACAATATATTAGGGAAGAGTTATGATAGAAAGAAGGGATTTAAATGAAAAAATTTTTATTAGCAACATTTGTTACTACAACTCTATTTGCAGGTAGTGTTAGTTTTAATCAGGCAAGTGCCAACAACTATGATGTGGCTTATAGGGATGTAAAGGTAAAACTAGATGGTAAATTAGATGAAAAAGTATGGCAAGGATTGGGTGAAATTTCTGGAAGCTTCCATTATCCATGGGAAATGGTAGAAGCACCTTTAACTAAATTTAAAGCTTTTCATGATAACACTAATTTCTATTTTTCATTTGAAGTTTTTGATAAAGAAGTATTAGCGGATAAAGAATGGAAAGGTGAAAGTACAGTAGATATGGAAGATAGAGTAGAATTATTCTTTGCTCAAACTACTGTTGATAAACCAGTACAATATAAACTAATACCATATTATGCAACAGAAGTTGATGCTTATGGTAGAGCACATGATTACAAGATAGATTATTATAGAAAATTTGATTCAGAATACAATATAGAAGGTGCTAAAAATGCAGCTAAAATTACAAAAACAGGATATACTGTTGAAGGTATGATACCTCTTAAATCTTTAAGAGATTTAAGTTTAATTAATGCTGATAATATTATGAGAACAGGTGTATTTAGAGCAGAATTTTCAAAAATGGCAAATAATGAAATAAAAATGCAATGGATTTCTTGGGTAAATCCTAAAACACCAGTACCTGATTTCCATGTAGATAGTGCATTCGGTGAATTTAGATTTTTAGAACTTAAATAAAATATATCCTCTGGATTTTTCCAGAGGATTTTATTGTAATACTAATGAATATTTTTAGTTTTGGGCAATCAATTTTTGCAGTAAGGGAGCTAAAAATGGTATTTAAAAAAATTATGTATATGGCCTTAAATAATAAGAAAATTAAAGTAAAGTTCACAAACATGGAAAAAGAGAAATTGGATATAACAACTTCAAACTATGTTTACAAAATAATTAGATTAATAGATAGTTAGTTAGAAGTTGAAGGTAAATAAAAAAATTGGGAGTTTTTAAAATTCCCAATTATTTTTTTCTAATGTTTCTCCGTTTCTAAACCCTTTCTTAAATTATTAATATTATCATAACTTTTGCTATTTTTATCAAAAATTATTTTATGTCCTTTTTCTATAGCTTTTATAGTTTCTTTGTTAGGTACATCTAACTTTAGAGGAAAGGGTATTCCATTTTCTCTAATACGTGTTTTTAAAAAGATGTTAATTGCAGCTTACATATTTAGTCCTATAGATCCAAATATATACTCAGCCTTTTCTTTTGTTTCTTTATCCACCCTTATATTTATATTAGTTGTTTGCATATCTACCTCCTTCATATAAATTCAACATAAAAATCTATGCTTTGTCAATAAATTGTATATAAAAATTATAAAGAATAAAAAATATATTAATCCTTTTATTTTATTAAGTTAATTGACAATAGTATTTTTTAAATGGTATACTAAGACTAGAAAAAACATTAAGGAGATGATATATATGAATATAGTATTATTTGGACCACCAGGTGCTGGGAAAGGTACACAAGCTAAAGAATTAATACAAAAATTTAACATACCTCAAATTTCAACAGGGGATATTTTAAGAGCAGCCATAGCAAATCAAACTCCACTTGGACTTGAAGCAAAAAAATTAATGGATGCTGGTAACTTAGTTGGGGATGACATAGTTAATGGATTAGTAGAAGAAAGATTAAAAGAAGCAGATACTGAAAAAGGATTCATCTTAGATGGATATCCAAGAACAGTAGAACAAGCTAAAGCTTTAGATAAAATCTTAGAAAAACAAGAAAGAGAAATAGAAAAAGTAATAGCTTTAGTAGTAGAAGATGATGAAATCTTAAAAAGAATTACAGGAAGAAGAGTTTCTAAAAAAACAGGGAAAATATATCATATAATTTACAATCCACCTGTAGATGAAAATCCAGAAGACTTAGAACAAAGAGCTGATGATACTGCAGAAGTAGTTAAAAAAAGATTAGAAAACTATAAAAATCAAACAGCTCCAGTATTAGATTACTATAAAGAACAAGGTAAAGTAGCAGAAATACAAGGTGAGAGAGAAAGTAAATATATTACAGAAGAAATTATAGACATATTAACTAATAATTGTAATGTATAACTTGAGGAGAAAATATGGTAAAATTAAAAACTTTAGAGGAAATAAAAAAAATAAAGAAGGCAAATGAAATTATTGCAAGACTTTATGAAGATGTTATTCCTAAGTATATTAAACCAGGTATTTCTACTTGGGAAATAGATGCTATTTGTGAAGACTATATTAGAAGTCAAGGAGCACTTCCTGGAACTAAGGGTTATGATATAGGATGGCCATATCCACCTTATCCTGCAAGTACATGTATTTCTATAAATGAAAAAGTAGTTCACGGTATACCAAGTAAAACTGAAATACTAAAAGAAGGAGATATACTTTCTTTAGATACAGTTACTATACTTGATGGATATTTCGGAGATGCTGCTAAAACTTTTGCTGTAGGAAATATAGATGATAGATCTAAAAAGCTTTTAGAAGTGACAGCAAAGGCTAGAGATATAGGTATAGAACAAGCTATAGTAGGAAATAAAATAGGAGATATAGGTTTTGCTATACAGCAATATGTAGAAAAATTTGGCTTCTCTGTTGTAAGAGATTTTTCTGGACATGGAGTAGGTTTTTCTATGCATGAAGATCCATTTGTGTTAAACTATGGTAAGGCAGGTACTGGACTTAAGATAGAAAATGGTCTAGTAATAGCTATAGAACCTATGGTTAATATGGGGACTTTTAAAGTAAAAGTATTAAAAGATGGATGGACTGTTGTTACTCAGGATAAGAAAAGATCAGCTCACTTTGAGCATTCTATAGCAATAGTAGATGGTAAACCATTAATATTAAGTGAAAAATAATTTTGAGGGTAGTTTTATGCTACCCTTTATTTTAGAAAGGAGAGGATTGTGAATATAATAAAAGTAAAAACTCTATATGTATTTTTGAAATATTTTTTGTTTCTACAAACTATAGCATATGCTTTTGGAACAATGACACTATTTCTACGGGGTGTTCAATTTAAAGTAATATTATTAAGACTGGTTTTTTTCATAATATATATTAGTATATTAAAATACTTTTTGAAAACGGTTAAAGATATATATGTTAATGATAAATATATTAAACTTGGGAAAAAAGGTGTGGAAATAAATAAAAATAGAATGAGTCATTTGGCTTTGGGCTATGGGAAAAAAGATGTTTACCTATTTTTAAAAGATGATGAAAATATACAAACCATATTTTTAAATAACTATAATAAAAATTACTTAGATGAAATAGAAAAAGTTATGAAAGAATATAGGGTGGTAAATACTTTTAGATATCTAGAAAAGCTAGAAAGAAGGGCTACTACTAATATAGAGAAGTATGTATCAGAAATTTTTGAAAAAATTGAACTTTCCAGTAATAAGATAGTAATAAAAGATGAAGGCCTAGAACATAAGGGGGATACTTATGCTTTTGATAAATATAGTTTTGATTTAGGAAGTAAGTATTTATTAATTAATGACGTAGATAATAACATAGTAGAAAAAATAGAGTTTTCGGCTTTAGAAAATAAATATATTCTAAAAAAACTATTATTTGAAAGATATTAGGAGTAGTATGGAAAAAGGAAAATTATTTAATTCCATCACTTTAAAAAGTGGTTTATTTATTAAAAATAGATTTGTAAGAGCTGCTATGAGTGAGGCTATGGGTAATGGTAAATTAAGTCCTAAAAAAGAAATCTCCCACCTATATTCTTTATGGGATGAGGGAGAAGTAGGACTAGTAATTACAGGTAATGTAATGGTTGATGCAAATGTATTAGCTGAACCTGGTAATATAGTTTTTGATAAAAATGTAGATATGAATATTTTAAAAAAATGGGCTAAAAAAGGCCAAGAAAAAGGAAGTAGGGTTATAGTTCAGATTAATCATCCTGGGAGACAAACACCTAAGACTATATGTAAGGAACCTGTAGCACCTAGTGCTATAGCCCTAGGAGAAAGATTTAAAAAATCTTTCAATATTCCAAGAGAACTTACTAATTCTGAAGTTAAAGAATTAGTTAAGAAATTTGGGAAAGCAGCTTTGATATCAAAAGAAGCAGGTTTTTCTGGAGTTCAGATACATGGTGCTCATGGATATTTAATAAGCCAGTTTTTATCACCACTTTCTAATCAAAGAAAAGATGAATATGGTGGTAGTTTAGAAAATAGAATGAGGTTTTTAAAAGAAATATATTTAGAAATTAGAAAAGAAGTAGGAAATGATTTTACTGTTGGTTTAAAGATTAATTCAGAAGATTTTTCAGAAGGCGGATTTAATGCTGATGAATCAATAGAAGTAATTAAAGAAATGGATAAATTGGGTATAGACTTTGTTGAAATTTCTGGTGGAAGTTATGAAAATCCTAAAATGGCTAGTCCTACTGAAAAAGGCAAGGATAATATTTTCTTTATAGAACATACAAAAAGAGTTAAAAAGGAAGTAAGTTGTAAAGTTGTACTTACTGGAGGTATAAGGTTTGTAGAATCTATGAAAAATATTCTTGATGAAAATATATCCGACTTTATAGGTATAGGTAGACCACTTGCTATGCATGTAGATATGATTAAAAAGATTAAGGATGGAAGTTACTCTCCGATAGAAACAAAATTTGTTACTACGGGAATAAAAAGTTTGGATAAAAAACTTGGAGGATTACTTGCCATAGTATATTATCAAAGACTTATGCAAATATATGCTAAGGGAAAAGTTCCAAAAATTAACACTAATGCATGGCCTAGTTTAATTAATTCTATGATAAATCATGGTATAGCTTCTCTATTTCCACAAAGAGCGAGGTAATAATATGGAAGAAAAAATAGGATATAGTTTTAGCTATATAGTAAGCGGACTTGTTAATTTATTTTTGTTTTTAGTATATATTTTTGTAATATACATATTCTTTAAAGATGAAACATTATCTCAAGAATTACCTATTATTCCCATTATTTTAATAATAACAATGTTAATTCAAATAATAGTTTATGTATTGGTAATAGGATTAAGAGCCAAAACTATTTTTATGTCAAATAAGTATTTTAAAATTGGGAAAGAAGGAGAAGAAATAAGTTATAAAAATCTTAAGTATATATATATTTATGGATATGATAAAACTCAAAAAAGAGGCTTATTTACTAAAATGAATGAAAGTAATGTAATAGCATATATTAAAAATGGTGGAATAGAATATATAAATACATATGTGTATAATAATAAAAAGATAGAAGAACTTAAAAAAAGAATAGTTGATGCAGAAATCACAAATTATATTAATAAAATTGAACTTGGTGAAGAAATAGGGTTTAGATACAAGGATAAGGGGAGTAAAATAAGAGGTTTTAGACCTAAGAGCTTAGCTAAAAAAATATTTGATTTTTTTGAAGATAGTCCTAAAAAAATAGTAATTTCTAAAGAGTATTTATCTTTTGAAGGTAAAAAATATTTTTTTGGTGAAAATGTATTTATAAAAAAATCAGATCAATTATTAGTTGAAAATAAGGAAGGTAGAACTGTCTTAAAAATAAAACAATTAATAGTAGAACAAAGTGGTATTTTCAATACTTTATTAGAAAAATATAGTTAAATAAGAGGTGAAAAATGAAAAAGAATTTATTAATTTTATTAAGTTTGTTAACTTTAATATTTAGTTGTGGAAAAGTTAAGGAACATGAGAATACTTTAGAGGATAAAATAGCTAAATCAGGAATATATTATGAAATTTTCGTTAGATCTTTTGCAGATTCTAATGGTGATGGTATAGGTGATTTAAATGGTATTAAAACTAAACTTCCTGAGTTAAAGGAATTAGGTGTTGAGGGCCTTTGGTTAACTCCAATATTCTCATCTCCTAGTTATCATAAATACGATGTTACTGATTACTATAACATAGATCCTGAATATGGAACTATAGAAGACTTTAAAGAACTTGTTAAATCAAGTCATGATTTAGGTATTAAGGTGATAATAGACTTACCTGTTAATCATACTAGTAGTGAACATCCTTGGTTTAAAGATGTAGTATCAAATAAGGATAGTGAATATAGAAAATTCTATAGAATAGAAAAAAATGATAATCCTAATATTGATTTTAAAGCTGCGCCTCTTGGTGGAACTGCTTGGCATAAATTAAATGATGATGAAAAATATTTTGGAATCTTCTGGGGAGGTATGCCTGATTTAAATTTAGAGGAAAAAGAGGTAAGAAAAGAATTACATAAAATATCAAAATTTTGGGTAGATGAAGTTCATATAGATGGATATAGAATAGATGCAGCACCTCATGCTTATGGTAAAGGTGAATATTCAAAAGAAATCAATGTCCTTGAAGCAAATTTAAAATGGTGGTCAGAATTTAGAAATGAACTTATTAAAACTAAGAAAGACATATACATAGTTGGAGAAGTATGGACTGCACCTGAAATAGTTGCTAAATACTTTACTGTATTTGATTCTAACTTTAATTTTGAACTTTCAGAAAATGCTATATTTAATGCTTTAATTAGAGAAAGTGCAAGAGAACTTTCATCAAAATTAACTAGAATTTATGGACTTTATGAAAAAAGTAATGCAGAATTTATAGATGCACCATTCTTAACTAACCATGATCAAAGTAGACTTTCTGAAAAATTACCTGATTTGGAAAGACAAAAAGTAGCTGCAAGTATATTACTTACTTTACCTGGAAATCCATATATTTACTATGGTGAAGAATTAGGTATGAAGGGAAGAAAACCTGATGAATTAATTAGAGAGCCATATATATGGAATGATGAATTCCAAACTAGTTGGGAAGCTATAGAGCTTAATACTGAGACAGTAGATTACCATAGCCAAAAAAATAATCCGGATTCATTATTAAATCACTATAAATTATGGATAAATATTAGAAAAGAAAATGATGAAATTAGATATGGTAAATTTGAGGCAGTGGAAACTGATAATAATAAGGTATTTTCGTATAAGATGAAGTATAAGGAAAGTGAAAAATTATTATTACATAACCTATCTAATAAAGAACAAAAAGTTAATATAGAAGGAAAAGAATACTTGTTAAATTCTTATGAAAGCAAGGTAATATAAAATTAGGGATAATCATTTGATTATCCCTATTTACTTATACTAAAGTGAAACTAATATTATTTTCTTTTAAGTCTTCTAATACACCTTTAAGATGTTTACTATCAACACATTCTATTACAAGTTCTAATAGTTGTTCGTTAGTTTTTAAATTGTTTGAATATCTAGTTTGGTTTAAGTAAAGTATATTAGCCTGTTTTCCTGAAACTATTTTTGTAACTTTACTTAATTCTCCTACTATATCTTTAAGTAAGATATTTAATCTTGCTCTTTTATTTTGTATTATTTGAGCTCTATTTACTATCTTTTCTATATTAGTAATATCTATATTACCACCTGAAATTACTATTGCAACATTTAATCCTTTAAGATCAACTTTGTTTGCAAGTACTGCTGCAAGTGCAGTAGCTCCAGCACCTTCTGCAACAACTTTTGATTTTTCAATTAAAAATAATATTGCTTGAGAAATTTCATCTTCATTTACTATAACTACATCATCAACTAAATTTTTAAATATTTCATGAGTCTTATTACCTACACGACCTACAGCTATACCATCTGCTATAGTTTGAGGCCCTGTAACTAGTAATGGACCGTTATTTTCTAATGCTTTTTTCATAGATGGCATATTTTCTGCTTCAACACCTATTAATTTTACATCTGGTTTTAATTCTTTAAGGGCAACAGCTATACCTGCCATTATTCCTCCACCACCAACAGGGCATAAAACAGCATCTACATTTTCTAAATCTTCAAATATTTCTATTCCTATAGTACCTTGTCCTGCTATAACTTCATCATCATCAAATGCATGTAAGAATACATAGTTGTTTTCTTTTTGTACTTTTAATGCATGCTCATAAGCATCATTAAATGTTTCACCTTCAAGTATTACTTCTGCACCATAACTCTTAGTTGCAAGAATTTTTGAAATAGGTGCAAATTTAGGCATTACTATAGTTGCTTTTATTCCAGCTTGTTTAGCACCTAGGGCTACTCCTTGTGCATGGTTACCAGCAGATGATGCGATAACACCACGTTTTTTTTCTTCTTCTGTTAAGTGCATTATCTTGTTAATTGCTCCTCTAGCTTTGAAAGATCCTGTTTTTTGTAAATTTTCAAGTTTTAAGTAAATGTTAGCTCCTGTCATTTGACTAAGTAACGGACATTCTATAAGAGGAGTTCTTTTAATAGCGTCTTTAATGTTCTCGTTTGCTTTTTTTACATCATCTAATTTAATCATTGTTACCATCCTTTATTTAATGTTATGCTATATTCAAATACATTGTTTTTTATACTTGATATAGTATACTCTATTATTTTTTCTTTTTCATAAGTACTACGAGTTATACTCATTCCTAAGTCATTATCCTTTAATTTAAGTAAAGTTTTTTCTTTTTTACTAGAAATTAATATTGGCTTTAAAGTTTCTATGGCTTTGGAGAAAGTAACATCATACCTATTTTCGAAAATATTATACATAGAATTATTATTTAGTTCAAGTGGATCAAAACCATTAAATCTGTACATAGGTAGATATGTTTGTTCGAATATTATTGGTTCTTCATTCATGAAACGTAATCTTTCAAAATATATTATCTTCGAATTAAGAGGTATTCTAAAAATTTCTGAAAGCTCAAAATTAGCCTCTATAATTTTATGTGATACTATCTCTGATTTGGGTTTCTTACCAGCAGATTTAATATTTTCATAAAAACTATAGAAAGTATTAAGATTTTGATTCATTTTTTGGCTAGCAACAAAGTTACCCTTACCTTGTACTTTAAATACATAGCCTTCTTTTTCAAGTAGATTAAGAGTTGCACGTATAGTATTTCTACTAACATTGTATTTCTCTGATAGATTTCTTTCAGAATCTAATTTATCTCCTGGAACTAGTTTTCCCTCCAATATATTAGTTTTAAATTCTTCATATATGGAATAATAAAAATGTTCATTATCTTTCAAAATTTTCACCTCCGTTATCATATTATACCTCAAAATCTTTTAAATATAAATAGGTTTTTAAGAAAAAATTGCTTGTTTTTGCAACTTTTATGTTGTATAATTATAACATAAATATATTAAAAATAAAATTTTGTAATATTATAGCAACAAGGAGTAGGCATGGAGGAAAATAAGGTATATGCATGTATAGATTTTAAAAGTTTTTATGCATCAGTAGAATGTGCAGAAAGGGACTTGGATCCTTTTACCACTAGTTTAGTAGTGGCAGATGAAACTAGAGGTAATGGAGCTGTAACATTAGCTATAACCCCTTATTTAAAATCTAAGGGAATAAAGAATAGATGTAGGATTTTTGAAATACCTAGAGATATCTCATATATCAAAGCTATGCCTAGTATGAAACTGTACATGGAATACTCTGCTGATATATATGCAATATATCTTAGATATATATCGCCAGAAGATATATACATTTATTCTATAGATGAGTGCTTTATAGATTTAACTCCATATTTAAAGTTATATAATATGAAGGCAAAAGATATAGTTATTATGATAAAAGATGCTATTTTAAAAGAAAAGAAAATACCATCTAGTGCAGGTATAGGTACTAATCTTTTTCTAGCAAAGGTAGCTTTAGATGTAGTTGCTAAAAAAACTAAAGATGGTATAGGTATGCTTGATTTAAAAAGATTTAAAAAGTATATGTGGAATCATAGACCTATTACTGATATATGGAATATAGGGAAGGGTATAGCTAAAAGATTGGAAAAATATGGTGTATATGATTTGTATTCTTTATCTTTGATGGATGAAGCTACTTTGTATAAAGAGTTTGGAGAAAATGCTCTTTTTTTAATAGAACACTCAAAGGGCATAGAACCTTGTACTATAGCTGAAATTAAAGCATATAAGTCGAAAACTAAATCTATTTCTAATTCTCAAATACTTTTTGAGGATTATCCTTATGAAGATGCGAAAATAATATTGCTTGAAATGCTTGATAATTTAGTTCTAGAATTAATAGCCTTTGATTATACTACGGATAATATAGGCCTTGGTATAAGATATTCAGGTAATGATAGAACTAGTGTTGGTGGTAGTAAAAAAATATCTTTTAGAACTAATTCTTTTAGGAAGTTATCTAAAGAATATATGGATTTTTTCGAAGAGAAGGTTGATAAAAATTTAAAGATAAAGCAAATTAGTTTATCGTTAAATAATATATATCAAGGTGCTTGGCTTCAAATGGATCTTTTTTCTAATCATGAATTAGAAGAAAAAGATGAAAAAGTACAAAAAGCTGTTTTGAAAATTAAAGAAAAGTTTGGTAAGAATGCAATTTTAAGAGGTACTAGTATGAATGAAAAGGCTACAGGTAAAATTAGAAATAAGTTAATAGGAGGTCATAATGGATAGGGCAAGACAATTTATGCCTTTTTCACCACTTAAGGGTTTTTATGAATTGATACATGAGAAAGAAATAATTCCAGAAGAAAGAGTGGAACTATCAGAAGAAGACTATGATAAATTAAGTATGAAGATTAATAGCATAAGAAAAGGGGATGTAATAAAAGTTAAGTGGTATAAAGAAAAAGGATATGTAGATATAATAGGCAAGGTTTCTACTATAGATTTTGAAAATATGTATATAGTTGTAATTAAAGAAAAAATAAATATAGTAGATATAATAGAAGTGCATGTTTAATATAGACTATTTGTGAAAAATTTGATAAAATGTATATATATAGTAGAGAAAGAGGTTGATTATGAAACTATATCCATTAAAATTTGAAAAAGTATTAATACCCAAAGTTTGGGGTGGAAGAAATTTAGAAAAAGAACTTAGTATACCATTGCCTGATTCAAGAGATTATGGGGAAGCTTGGGAAGTTTCATCACATCCTAATGGTATGAGTATAGTAGGTAATGGAAGTCTTAAGGGTAAAACTTTGCAAGAACTATTTGATGAGTATAAAGGGGAGTTAGTTGGAGAAGAAATATATTTAAATCATCCAGATAGATTTCCTTTACTAATTAAATACTTGGATGTAAATGATAGATTATCTATACAAGTACATCCAGATGACGAGGTAGCTTTAAAAAAACATAATGAACTTGGTAAGTATGAATCATGGTATATTATGTATGCAAGTGAAGATGCAAAATTAATTATGGGTATGAAACCAGGATATAATAAGGAAAGTTTCTTAGAAAAAACAAGAAGAAATGATTTTACTAATATGTTTGAAGAAATATCTGTAAAAGCTGGGGATATAATAGATGTAATACCTGGTACAGTGCATGCTAGTCTTGAAGGTTCTGTAATATTTGCTGAAATACAAGAAAATTCAGATATAACATATAGAATATATGATTTTGATAGATTAGAAAATGGTAAATTAAGAGATCTTCATTTAGAAGATGCAGCAGATGTTATAGATTTTGAACTTAAGCCTAAGGTTGTAGATACTAACTTTAAAGATGGAGAAGTAAGAAAAAATATTTCTAATACTCCATATTATTCTATAGATAGAATAAAAATAACAGAAGAATTTAATGATTTAGATGTTAATATGAGTATATATTCTATACTTGAAGGTAATGGTATACTTGAAGGTGAAGGAGAATTACTAGAGATAAGAAAGGGAGAAACAGTATTAGTTCCGGCAAATGTTTCTATAAAGATAACTGGAAAGTTAGAAGTATTAAGAAGTTTAGCTAAATAAAAAATATAGTAAAAATAAGTGTTGCAGAAATTTCAAAA
>NZ_LOHX01000313.1 GCF_001559775.1 Streptobacillus felis
AAGAAAAAATAGAGAAAATATAGATTTATATAAATTAAAAGAAGTAGTAGCATAAAGTATAAGTAATATTTTTTTATTGAGGGTATAAACCCTCAGTTTGGTGCTGCACAAAATTAAGTATATTTATTTAGATTGAAATAAAAGGTTAAAAATTGTTAAAAAAAATGGAGGATTCTAAAAAATTTAGAATTCTCCATAATTTTTTTAGGCTATTTCGGAACAGCCCCTTTTAATTAACTAAAATAATGTATAAACATTGTTATTATACTAATGTTGAAGAAATCTATAAATAGTGATCCTACAATAGGAACGACTAGAAATGCAAGTTTTGAATAACCAAACTCATCATTTACTGATTTCATATTTGCTAATGCATTAGGTGTTGCACCCATACCAAATCCTAAATGACCTGCAGATATTATTGCTGCATCAAAATTTGAACCCATAATATTAAATGTAATAAATCTTACAAATAAGTATGCTGTAATTACTTGAGCTAATAATAATATAGCTAATGGACCAGCTAAATCAAATAACTGCCATAATTTAAGTGAAATTAATGCTACAGATAAGAATAAGTTTAGAGAAATACTTTCAAGTATTTGAATTTCTTTCATAGGTATTTCTTTGTATAGTATGTCTGATAAATTTCTTATTATTGCAGCTATAAACATTGGGCCAATATATACAGGCATTTTTAAGCCAATTTTTTTTAACCAATAGTTTAATATAGTTCCTATACTCATTGATAATAATAAAATGAAAAATGCTTTTGCAAATCTTTCTTCATCAAGTTCATGTATTTCATCATTATCATTTTTATTATCTTCAGCTATATCAGAAGATTTAAGATTATATTTTTGTATAAGCTGTTTTGCAAGTGGTGGTCCAATTAAAGAACCAACTATAGTACCGAATGTAGCAGCAGCTATTGCTATTGTTTTTAAACCATCCATAGGTATGTTTTCAGATATAGCTATTGAAGTGCCGTGTCCACCAGTCATTGGAGTTGAACCTGTCATTAAAGCTATTAATGGATGTATATTTAATACTTTACCTATAATTATAGCAATAGTATTTTGGAATAATATTAGTAGTACTGCAACGAATAGAAATAAAGCTAATTTTATTCCACCTTTTTTTAATAAAGAAAAACTTGCATTAAAACCTATACTAGTGAAAAACATTATCATAAAGAAATTTTGTAAAGTAGTATCGAAATTAAATTCAACTATATTTAAATATCTTAGTATTAATGCTATAATAGAAAATATTATACCACCAATAACAGGATTAGGTATGCAATATTTTTGAAAAAAACTTACTCTTTTTTTAAGTTTTATACCAATAATTAAGAATATAACAGCTATTCCAACTGTTTGTATCATATCAAATTCTAATATATATTTCATAAATCCTCCTTTATATTTTTCTATAATACAATAATATAATAAAAAAATCAACTAAAATAAGAAAAATCATTTATTTATATACAAAAACAATTGACAGTGATAGTATAAATGTGATATTATACTATGTACGCATGTGTTAGGTGGCTAATACCTAAAGCAGCGATTTTATAATTTCGGAGGTGAACAGATGTTTGCAGTAATTAAAACTGGAGGAAAACAATACAAAGTTGAAGTAGGTTCATTATTAAAAGTTGAAAAATTAGCCGTAGAAGTTGGAACTGAAGTTTCATTTGAAGAAGTATTAATGGTAGGAGATAAAGTTGGATCACCATTAGTAGAAGGAGCTAAAGTAGTAGCTGAAGTTAAAGAGCACGGTAAAGGTAAAAAAGTTATCAACTTTAAATACAATAAAAAAACATACTACAGAAAACAAGGTCATAGACAACAATATACTTTAATAGAAGTAAAAGATATTAAAGGATAATTATGACAAATATTGAATTTTCTGAAAAAGAAGATAAAATTGTATCCTTTTTGATAAAAGGACATACAGAAGCATATAATTATGGTGAAGACATAGTATGTGCATCAATTTCTGCCACATCTATTATGACTTTAAATGGACTAATAGAGGTGTTGAAAATAAAGAAATTGAATTATGAAATGAAGGATGGATATATCTTTTGTGATTTAAGAAATGTTAGTGAGGAAGATTTAAATAATGCACAGTCTTTATTAAAGTCTTTATCAATAATGCTTAAAACAATTTCTGAAGATTATCCCAAAAATGTACAATTTAGAGCTAGGAGGTATGGAAAATGATATTAAAGTTGAATTTACAATTATTCGCCTCAAAAAAAGGACAAGGGTCTACTAAAAATGGTAGAGATTCTAATCCTAAATACTTAGGAGTAAAAAGATATGATGGTGAAGCTGTAAAAGCAGGAAATATAATTGTTAGACAAAGAGGAACTAAATTCCACCCAGGTAACAACATGGGACTTGGAAAAGATTACACTTTATTTGCATTAATTGAAGGTTACGTTAAATTTGAAACTTTCAAAGGTAAAAAAAGAGTAAGTGTTTACCCAGAAAAAATAGTTAAATAATAAATAAGAAAAGCCTTTTTGTAAAAAAAGGCTTTTTTTTAAAGGTGAATATATGACTAAAAAAGAAAGAATAAGTAAGGTATTAGAAATACTAAGAGAAAAATTTAAAGAACCTAAGATAGCTTTAGATTATTCTAATGAATACCAATTAATGGTTGCAGTAATTTTATCTGCACAATGTACTGATAAGAGAGTTAATATTGTAACTAAGGAATTTTTTAAAATTTTGAAAAAACCAGAAGATATGCAAAAATTATCTTTAGAAGAGGTTGAAAAATATATCAAATCTACAGGTTTTTATAAAAATAAAGCATTAAATTTAAAAGCTAATGCAGATATGCTTATAGAGAAATATGGTGGTGTTTTACCAAGAAGTATGGATGAATTAATTAAACTTCCAGGTGTTGGTAGAAAAACTGCTAACGTACTTTTAGGCGATTTATGGGGTATTAGAGCCGGAATAGTTGTTGATACTCATGTTAGAAGGCTTTCAAATTTAATTGGTTTTGTTGATAATGATAATGTAGAAATCATAGAAAAGGAACTTATGAAAATAGTTCCAAAAAAATCATGGTATGAATATTCTCATTTCTTAATATTACATGGTAGAGATAAATGTATTGCAAGAAGACCTAAATGTAGTGAGTGTGAAATAAATAATTATTGTAAATTTAATGAAAAAAATAGAAAAAAGGTATAGATATGAAAAAAATATTAATTATTATTTGTTTTTTAAGTTTAAATTTATTTGGTCTTGAACTTAAAGAAAAAGAAAGATTACCAATAATTTATACATCTTTTTTAGATGGTACTGAAATTATGAATGTAAATTCTGAAATTGAATTTCCAATAGCATCTTTAACTAAAGTTATGAATGTATTAGTGGCAAAAGATCAAATTTCTAGAGGTAATTTTTCTTTAAATGACAAGGTATTATTTGATAGGTATACATCTTTTGTAAGTGGGGGTGCAATTTCAGTATGGCCAGGTGATAATAGCTATACTTTAGAAGATTTAATGAAAATTCAAATAATTTTCTCTTCTAATAATGCAGCATACGCTACAGCAAAGCATGTAGGTAAAGGTGATATTAATAAATTTATTGATTTGATGAATGAAAAAGCACAGGAAATTGGTATGAAAAATACTAAATTTTCATCACCTGCTGGGTTACCACCAAGACTTAATAAGGGATTTGGCATGGATATTTCTACAGCAAAAGATTTATACACATTAACAAAATATGTAATTGAAAATACAGATATATTAGATTATAGTAATAGAAGTAGTATTAGTTTTACAAAAAGTAGAGATCCTCAAAGAATATATCATAGTAGAATAAGTATGTTAGGTAAATATGGTATACTAGGTTTAAAAACAGGTTTTCATGAAGAATCAGGGTTTAATATTATATTAGTTTCTAAAATGGGAGATAGTACTATTATATCAATTTCTCTTAATTCTGAAACTGAAAAACAAAGAGAAAAATTGCAAAAAGAAATTTTATCTAAATTAATGGAAAAATTAGAAAAAATTGTAGATAAAGAAAATGCTTATTATTTATTTGATGTTAAGGGGTATAAAAATAAAACTATAGAGGGATATATTAAGGAAGATGTTAATATAGTTAATCTTGGACAAGATATTTCATATAATATAAAACTAAATGAAATTAGTGGTAATATTAATAAAGATGATGAGATTGGGTTATTAGAGGTAATAGTTAATGATAAGTTAATTACAACTAGACCTATATATGCAAAAGAGGATAATAATAAATTAAATTGGTTTGGTAAATTTATTAGATTTATTAGTTTTGGTTTCTATTAAGGAGTAAATTATGGATAATAATATATTAATTCTTGGTCTTAGTGGATCAGGTAAGACAACTGCATTGAAATATTTAGAAGATAATGGATATTATGTTAGTTTAAATTATCCAATTAATCATGTACTTGAAATTGAAGATAATTCTAAAAAGGCTATAAGCATTTCTATAAAAAGTGATGATGAAATTGATGTTTTAGAGAAAATAATTATATCAAAAAAATTTATAGTTATATTTTTAGATGCAAGTAATGAAGAACTAGTTAAAAGATATGAGCTTTTAAGAAGAACACATCCATTTTTAAATGATGTAGACTTAAATAAAGCAATTAATGCTGAAAGAGACTTTTTATTACCACTAAAAAAATATGACATTAATATTATAGACACTACTAGACTTAAACATAAAATGTTATTTGAAATAATAGAAAATACTATTTTTTTAAAGAAGAAAATATTGATTTCTTCTTTTGGGTATAAGTTCGGAATACCTCAAGATGCTAACTATGTTTTTGATGTTAGGTTTTTAGATAATCCATATTATTTAGAGGAATTAAGAGATAAAACTGGGAATGATGAAAGTGTATATAATTATGTTATGTCATTTGAAGATAGTAATAAGTTATATGATAAGATAAATGATTTTTTTGAATTCGTATTACCTATTTATTTTAAAAATACTAAAAATAGTATACATATAGCTATAGGATGTACAGGTGGTAGACATAGATCTGTAACCTTAGTAAATAAGTTGCATGATGTTTTAAAATATAAATATGATGTATTTAAAATACATAGGGAGATTGACAATGATTGATATAAAAAGCATTCCTACTAGTCCAGGGGTATATATAATGAAGGATATTTCTGGGAAAATAATATATGTAGGTAAGGCTAAAAATTTAAAAAATAGGGTAAGTTCATATTTTAACAATCCAAAATCTTCAATGAAAACTTTTGAATTAGTAAAACATATAGATGATATAGAGTTTTTTCTATGTAATAGTGAATTAGAAGCTTTGATTTTAGAAAACAACCTTATAAAAAAACATTTGCCTAAATATAATATATTACTTAAAGATAATAAAACTTATCCTTATTTAAAAATAACTAATGAAAAAATACCTGAAATAAGTGTGGTTAGAAGTAGAAAACATTTAGAAGAAAATGAGAGTGCCTATTTTTTTGGACCATATCCTTTTAATATTAAAGAAATGATTAAGTTATTACTCATAGCATTTGATATGCAGTTTTTTAACATAGATATGTATAATAAAAAGATAGTAGGGAGTAATTTAAGGTATAATAATAGAAAAGAATTGTATTTTGAAAATTTAGAAGATGAAAATAGGTATATTGAAAATTCTAAAGCTATGATAAACTTTTTAAAAAACAAAGATATAAGTATAATAGATAAGTTACATAAAGAAATGATAGAGTATTCAGATAATCTTGAATATGAAAAAGCATTAGTTATTAGAAACCGTATTGAAAAATTAAATTCATTAATAAAAAATCAAATTATTGAACATAGTCAAGAAGTTGATGAAGATGTATTTGTATTTAAAAATATTTCTAATAACATTTTTATTTGTGTATTAAATATAAGAGATGGTAAAATAGTAGGAAAAAATAGTCTTAAAGTTGAAAACAAGTATGATGAAAATGATATATTTGAAACAATATTTCTTTCGTATTATGATAATAAGAAAATACCTAAGAATATTATTGTTGAAAGCAAGTACAAAGGAAATATTCAATTAATAGAAGAGTATTTCTTTAAAGAGAAGAAATATAATGTTAAATTACATAGACCTATAATAAAAAGTAGGAGATTAAGTTTATTAGAACTAGGTATTAAAAATTTAGACTATTCTATAGATGAATACTTAAAAACAGAAAAGGCTATTGCAAAAGGGTTAATTGATTTAAAAAAGGTATTAAATTTAAAGAAATTACCTAAAGTAATAGAATGTTTTGATATATCTAATATACAGGGAAAAGATGCTGTATCAGCAATGAGTGTTGCTGTGAATGGTAAAGCATGCAATAAGAGATATAGGCATTTTAAAATTACAATAAAAGATACACCTGATGATTTTATGATGATGAGGGAGACACTTTTTAGAAGATATTCTAAATTAGAAATAGATGAATTACCTGATTTAATATTAATAGATGGAGGTAAAGGTCAATTAGGTGTTGCAGTAGATGTATTAAAAGAATTAGGTAAAATAAATTATGTGGATATAATAAGTATAGCTAAAAAAGAGGAATTAATATTTAAAGCTGGTGAAGATATTCCATATATATTTGATTTAAATGATGAAGCTTTAAAAATATTAATAAGGACAAGAGATGAAGTACATAGATTTGGTATTACTTATCATAGGAAACTTAGATCAAAAAGAAATATTAAATCCATATTAGATGAAATTACTGGTATAGGTCCAAAGAGAAAAAAAGAATTAATTTTAAAATTTGGTAGTGTTAAAAATATATTTGAAGCAAGTGAAAAGGAGTTGCTTGAGATAGTTCCGCTAAATGTAGTTAAAGAAATAAAAAATCATTAAGATGTTTTGCATTTTAATATTTTATGTTGTATAATAGATTAGGAAAAGAAATTTATAGGAGGAAGCAATGAGTAACTATATTTTGGAAATGCATAATATTAGAAAAGAATTCTTCGGTGGAAAAATTGTAGCAAATGACGATATTACATTAAGAATTAAAACAGGCGAAATTCATGCTATTGTTGGTGAAAATGGTGCTGGAAAATCTACTTTGATGAAAATACTAAATGGATTATATGATCCAACTTCAGGTAAAATTTTCTATAAAGGAAAAGAAGTAACTATAGATACACCAACTGAAGCTGCAAAATTAGGAGTTGGAATGGTTTATCAACATTTTATGTTGGTTGAAACATTAACAGTTGCAGAAAACATGGTATTAGGGTTTGAACCTATTAAAAATAAAGTATTTTTTGATTTAGAAACAGCAAGACAAAAAGTTAAAGAAGTTTCTGAAAAATATGGATTAAATATAGATCCAGATGCAAAAGTAGGAGATTTATCAGTTGGGATACAACAAAGAATAGAAATTTTAAAAATATTATTTAAAGGTGCTGAATTACTAATATTTGATGAACCAAGTGCAGTACTTACTCCTCAAGAAGTTATAGAATTATATGGTATAATGCGTAATTTAATTAAAGAAGGTAAAACTATAATTTTCATTACACATAAATTACAAGAAGTTTTAGATTTATCTGACAATATTACTGTTATACGTCGTGGTAAAGATGTAGGTAATTTAAAAACTACAGATGCTACTAAAGAAGAAATAGCAAATATGATGGTAGGAAGAGAAGTTTTATTTGATATTAAAAAAGAAAAAGTAGAAATTGGTAATACTTTAGTTGAATTAGAAAATATAGTTGCCTTAAATGATCAAGGTGCTGAAAAAGTAAAAGGAATTTCACTTCAAATTAGAGAAGGTGAAGTTCTTGGTATAGCTGGTGTTGAAGGTAATGGTCAAACTGAATTAATAGAAGTATTAGCTGGATTAAGAAAAGCTGAAAAAGGTTCATATAAGATAGATGGGGTTGAATTAATAAATACTACTCCAAGAAATATTAGATTATCTGGATTATCTCATGTACCTGAAGACAGACATAAAAGAGCAACTATAGATGAGTTTACTGTAAATGAAAACCTTATCTTAGGTGATATGGATAAATATGTAAATAAAGGTATAATTAACTTTAATACAGTTAATAAAAATACAAAAGAAATGATAGAAAAATATGATATAAGACCAGTTGATGGAACTGTAATATATGGTGGTTTATCTGGGGGTAATCAACAAAAAGTTGTTATCGCTAGAGAATTAGAAAAAGAAAATAAATTTATAATAGCTTCACAACCTACACGTGGAGTTGATATAGGTGCTATAGAAATGATACATAATACTATATTACACGAAAGAACAAAAGGTAAAGCTATACTGGTTGTATCAGCAGAGCTTACAGAAATAATGACTTTAAGTGATAGAATAGCTGTTATGTATTCTGGAAAAGTAGTTGGATTATTAAATAGAGAAGATGCAACTATGGAAAAATTAGGAATACTAATGGCAGGAGGTAAATTAGATGAATAAATTTAAGAAAACTTTATACAATATTTTACCATCATTATTAGCTGTATTTATAGCACTACTTGCTGGAGCTATAATAATGATGACAAGAGGAGTTAATCCTTTAGAAGCATATTTTGCTATGTTTAAAAGTGCACTTTATCAATCATCACCAAAATTTCCGTTTAACGGACTTGCAAAAACATTAGTATTTGCAACACCATTAATGTTTTCAGCTATAGCGGTTATGATTGCATTCAAAGCAGGATTATTTAATATAGGAGTACAAGGTCAATTAGTAGCTGGTGGTTTAGGAGCAGTACTTGCAGGAACTTTTGTAACTACATATTTAGATAGTTTTGGTATTTTAAATATTCTAATTTGTTTATTTGTAGCGGCTTTATTTGGATTCTTATGGGCATCACTTGCTGGTTTTTTAAAATCTAAATATAATATACATGAAGTAATTAGTACTATTATGTTAAATTATATTATGACTAACTTACAAAGATATTTAATAAACCCAGTTAACGGGCCTTTAAAAGATCCTACAACTAATAATAATATTACAGAAAAAGTATTTGAAGCTTCAAGATTACCATTATTCTTTTATGATCAAACAAAACAAAATTTAAATTTAGGATTTATAATAATAATTGTAATTATAATACTTTCATATTTCTTTTTTGAAAAAACAAGATTAGGATATGAAATTAAAGCAGTTGGATTTAATCCTACTTCATCTGAAAATGCAGGTATTAACCCTAAATTAGTTGCATTTATTGCAATGGGACTTGCTGGAGCTATTGCTGGTCTTGGAGGAGCAGAAAGAGTTCTAGGAGGAGCTGCTGAATATAGATATACAGACTTTATTATGGGAGATTATGGATTTACAGGTCTTGCCATTGCGTTGTTAGGTAAAAATAATCCTATAGGTATATTCTTTGCAGCTATTTTCTATGCTTCACTTGAAATTGGAGGTCAAACTCTACAAAGACAATTTAATATTGATAAAGAAATAGTATTTATAATCCAAGCATTAATAATTATATTAGTTGCTGCAGAAAACTTATTTAAATATATATTAAATAAGAGAAAGGGGAAATAAATGGAAGCACTAAAAATAATATTAATACAAACTATTACTGTTGCACCTCCGGTTTTAATTACAGCCGTTGGGGCTTGTTTATCTGAATTATCAGGAGTTACTAATATAGGATTAGAAGGAATGATGTTAACTGGAGCTTTTACAGCAGCAGTTGTTAACTACTTTACAGGTAATCCATATTTAGCTATAGTATGTGGTATGGTAGTTGGTGCTTTGATGTCACTAATTCATGCCGTTATAAGTATACATTTAAAAGGTGAGCAAATAATTAGTGGGGTTGCTATTAACTTATTTGCAGTTGCTGTTACTTCATATTTGATTAAAGTGATATTCAAAGCTTCAGGATCTACACCTGCAGCATCTAATCACCCAAATAATTTATTAGTAATATTTTTAATATATTTATTAGCAATACTTTCATATTTCTTAGTTTATAAAACAGTTTTTGGTTTAAGATTAAGAGCTGTAGGAGAACATCCATTGGCGGCTGATACAGTAGGTATTAGTGTATATAAATATAGATATATAGGAGTTATTTTATCAGGAGTATATGCGGGTCTTGGAGGAGCATATATGACTACTGTAATACTTTCAAGTTTTACTAATAATATGTCAGCAGGACGTGGATTTATGGCCCTTGCAGCAATGATATTTGGAAGATGGAATCCTTTAGGAGCAATACTTGCTAGTTTATTATTTGCTTTTGGACAAGCAATATCAGATTATACTAAAGCAAGTGGAGGTAGTGTTCCACAAGAATTCTTAGCAATGATCCCTTATTTATTAACATTAGTTGCATTAGTAATGTTTGGTCGTAAATCAAGACCTCCTAAAGCAAGTGGAAAACCTTACGAAAAATAATATATGTTTTTGTACCTATAATTTTTGTTATAGGTACTTTTTTTAATTTACAAATTTAAATAAAAGTATTGATTTTTAGTAAAAAAAATAGTATAATTAGTTGCAACAAATATTTAGGAGGAATTTTAAATGAAAAAATTATTTGGAATTTTTACAATTTTATTAACTTTCGTTTTTGTTCTATCATGTGGAGCAAAAACTGAAGAAGCACCAGCTGCTGAAGCAACAGGTAAAAAAGTTGCTATAGTTTATTCAACAGGTGGTAAAGGAGATAAATCATTCAATGATTCAGCTTTTAGAGGAATGGAAAAAGCTAAAGCAGAATTAGGTGTAGAATTCTCAGAATACGAACCTAAAGATCCATCAGTAGAAGCTAAAAACCAATTAACTGAATATGCTCAATCAGGAGAATATGAATTAATAATTGGTGTTGGATTCACTATGAAAGAATCTGTAGAAGCAGTTGCTGGTGAATACCCAGATCAAAAATTTGCTTTAATTGATGATGTAATCGAAGGTAAAGACAATGTAGTTTCTTTAATGTTCAGAGAACAAGAAGGAGCTTTCTTAACAGGTGCGTTAGCAGCAATGATGACTAAAACTAATGTATTAGGATTTGTAGGAGGAGTAGAAGCTCCAGTTATCCACAGATTTGCTACAGGATTTATTCAAGGTGCAAGACACGTTAACCCTGAAATTACTATCTTAACTGCATATGTAAATGGTTCTAACCCATTCAACGATCCAGTTGCTGGTAAACAATTAACTGAAAGTATAATTGCTCAAAATGCTGATATAGTAATGCACGCTGCAGGAGCTACAGGAGCTGGAGTATTTAAAGCTGCTGAAGAAAAAGGTGTATTCGCTATAGGGGTTGACTCTAACCAAGATGGTGAAGTTCCAGGAACTATCTTAACATCAATGATTAAAAATGTTGATGTAGCAGTATTTGAAACTATCAAAGCAGTTGTAGAAGGAAGCTTCGAAGCAGGAGTTAAATACTTCGGTATAGCTGAAGATGGTGTTGGAATTACTGAATTAGAATTCACTAAAGATGTAATTGGTCAAGAAAATATTGACAAATTAAACGCTTTAAATGCTGAAGTTAAAGAAGGTAAAATTAAAGTTGATGAAAATGGTCCTTTAAAATAAGGATATATAAGGGGCTGTTCCGAAATAAACAGTCTAAATAAACAAAAAAAGCCAGAAATAAAGCTGGCTTTTTTTGAACTAAAAACACGCATAAACATTGATAAAATCACTGTTTTATGGTATAATTAGTTATGCTAAAAATACAATTA
>NZ_LOHX01000314.1:0-1634 GCF_001559775.1 Streptobacillus felis
TTACCTCTTACTTCTAGATTTTCTTTATCTACATTACCTTTTACATTATCTACTAATTTAAATGTTTCTAATTTTTGCTTTAATGATGTATTTAATACTTCTGATTCTACATTTAAATCTTTTGATTCTAATTTATTTGATTCTAAGTTTGAACCCTTTACATCTAATCTATCTAATTTAATATCTTTTACTTTTACATTTGAACTAGAACTACTTTCATAATTTACATTTGTATTTTCATAAAGTGTAAAAGCATCTATTTTTTTAACATATTTATTATCTAATATTTGTGATTCTACTTTAAGGTTTTTACCTTCTAATGTATTTGAGGTAATATTACTTCCTATTACTGTTGCATTAGTATTATTTAGATTAATATTTTTTGATTTAATATTTGAACCTTTATTTATTTCTTTTTTATCTAGTAGATATTCATTATTAAAATATGATTTTTCTTCTTTAGAGTTTTCTATTTTTTCTCCAGTAATTACTAGAGTGTTTGAATCTACATTTAGTGTTTCATCTACATTAATGTTTGTAGACTGTATTTTAGTATCATTTGATTTAATATTAATATTTTTAGCATTAATATTAGAGTTTCCTATTTTTTCTTCTTTTACTAATATATCAGTATAGTTATTAATTAGATGTGATTTATTAGTTATTTTATCTCCAGATATTTCTAGGTTTTTTGTTGATATATTAATATCCTCATTTACCTTAATATCTCCTGAAATTAATGTGTTTTTAGATAATATATTTAGATTATTTGCCTCTATAGTTGATTTCTTTAATTCTTCATATCTTCTAATAAATACATTTTCATCAGTTACTAAATATGTCTCTTTATCTTCTACTATTGATTTAAGAGTTATATTATCTGATTTAATATCTAAATTATCTAAGGCTTTTAATCTTGCTCCCTCTATTAATATATTATTACTTGATAGATTAATATTATCAAACAGTAATTTTTGGTCTCTAATATTTAAATTCTTTGCATTTATTGTGATATTACTTTTCTTAGGAGTTTTTTCTTCAAGTTTTTTATCCTCTAATTTAAATTCATTTATTAAATACTTGTTATTATTATTATATTTAATATTATTTAGAAAATACGGATTATTTAAGAAATTTGATAGTTTTGTATATCTTGGGTCTTCTTCTACTGTATACTCTACATTCTTTCCATCTATATCTATATTTTCTTTATTATTTACATATCTTTCATCTTCTTCTCTTAAAGTCTTCTTATCTTCATCTTTAAGATTTACTACATTTGATGTTATATTTATTTCTTCTCCCTTAATATGTGAGGGAAGTCCTTTAAGGCTTACTTCTCTTTCATTACCTAAGTCTCTAATATATGTTGCATTATGTAATATATTACAATATACAAGTCCACCAGGACAGTGAAAAGATCCATCAAATATCATCTTCTCATATCCATCTCTAACTATTATCTTTTCATCACTTATACTTGATGAATTATTAAATATATTTGATACTATCTTATTTTCTCTATTTGCTATTATATGTCCATCTTTATTATTTAATTCTTCTTTTGTAGTAATACTAATATTATTTCCACTAAGTACTGAAAAGCTTGTATCTTTGTCTTCATTATCTACAAA
>NZ_LOHX01000314.1:1950-2141 GCF_001559775.1 Streptobacillus felis
CCATATGAATTTACTCTTCCTATATTATTTAAAGTAGTACTTGATATATTTAGATTTTTATCAGCATGTATTATTGCTCCATTTTTATTATCTATGTTGTTTTGGGCTATTAGTGTAGTGGTCAAGCTTTTTTGATACAGCATGGTAAAGTTAATTTATTTTCTTCTTCTCACCTCCATAGGTGTTAAATA
>NZ_LOHX01000315.1 GCF_001559775.1 Streptobacillus felis
GTAGATGTAGTTTAATAAGTTTGTTTTTTAATTCTTCTGAGTGTTTTTGTATCATAATTTTTTCTCCTTTTTCCTTAATTATATTATACACCACTTTACTCTACTGTTACAAATTTATTATACCACTACAACCAGGACAATGAAAAGATCCATCAAATATCATCTTCTCATATCCATCTCTAACTATTATCTTTTCATCACTTATACTTGATGAATTATTAAATATATTTGATACTATCTTATTTTCTCTATTTGCTATTATATGTCCATCTTTATTATTTAATTCTTCTTTTGTAGTAATACTAATATTATTTCCACTAAGTACTGAAAAGCTTGTATCTTTGTCTTCATTATCTACAAAACCTTTTAAAAGTATGTTTTCATTACTTTCTCCTAAGTAATCATCAGAATATTTTGAATACATTGCTTCTTTATTTTTATTCTTTATTTCTTCTATTCTTTCCTTACTTAAGCTTTCACTTCCCCTTAGATTGTAAAATATTCCT
>NZ_LOHX01000316.1 GCF_001559775.1 Streptobacillus felis
GTACTATCTTATTTTCTCTATTTGCTATTATATGTCCATCTTTATTATTTAATTCTTCTTTTGTAGTAATACTAATATTATTTCCACTAAGTACTGAAAAGCTTGTATCTTTGTCTTCATTATCTACAAAACCTTTTAAAAGTATGTTTTCATTACTTTCTCCTAAGTAATCATCAGAATATTTTGAATACATTGCTTCTTTATTTTTATTCTTTATTTCTTCTATTCTTTCCTTACTTAAGATTTCACTTCCCCTTAGATTGTAAAATATTCCAGGCTTACCTGCTCTTTCCTTATTGTATTTTACATCTCCCCAATCTTTCCATACTCTCCAATCAAATTCAGTAGGGTCTATTACTACTTCTTCATCATAAAAGGCTGAAAGAGCATTTATCTTTGCTTCATCTGTACTTGATAATATACCTGCATTATATGACCTATATGTTTCTTTTAATTTTGTTTTCC
>NZ_LOHX01000317.1:0-489 GCF_001559775.1 Streptobacillus felis
CTTTATTATTTAATTCTTCTTTTGTAGTAATACTAATATTATTTCCACTAAGTACTGAAAAGCTTGTATCTTTGTCTTCATTATCTACAAAGCCTTTTAAAAGTATGTTTTCATTACTTTCTCCTAAGTAATCATCAGAATACTTTGAATACATTGCTTCTTTATTCTTATTCTTTATTTCTTCTATTCTTTCCTTACTTAAGATTTCACTCCCATTTAGATTGTAAAATATTCCTGGCTTTCCTGCTCTTTCCTTATTGTATTTTACATCTCCCCAATCTTTCCATACTCTCCAATCAAATTCAGTAGGGTCTATTACTACTTCTTCATCATAAAAGGCTGAAAGAGCATTTATCTTTGCTTCATCTGTACTTGATAATATACCTGCATTATATGACCTATATGTTTCTTTTAATTTTGTTTTCCAAGTATTAATATCTTCTATTACATTTCCATCTTTATCTTTGTATTTTACTACATGATTTCCAT
>NZ_LOHX01000317.1:621-1189 GCF_001559775.1 Streptobacillus felis
ATCATTTATTATGTTTTTAGCTGATATATTTATATTATTATTTGATATTATTTTATCTCTATTTGTAAAATCTTCTTCTACCTTAACATTTAAATTATTTGTTTTTATTTCTTCTACTTTTGCTTGTGTCTTTGATTCTAATGTTAAATCTTTTGAAGTTATACTTTTAACTCCTATACCTGATTTTGTTGCTACTATTTTTACTACATCTCCATGTATAGAACCTATGATATCTGCACTTAGCTTTATGCCTTCTTCTCCTGCATATGTTGTTACTTTTAATTCTTTGGCCTTTATATCTCCTTCTGATTTAAAGGTACTTGCTATTATTTCTAAATTTTCATCTGTGTTTAGTTCTTTTAAGCTTTTTATGTTTCCTTTAGTATTACTATATCCTTTTATTTCTTCATTTTCTATTATTGGTTTTGATGTTGTTAAAGCCATATTATGTATATTTAAAAAACTTGCACCATCTAGTGTTATTCCATTAGGATTTGAAAGTATTACATCTAGTTTATCTTTACTTAATGCTTCAAGTATTCCTTTTAGTTTACTTTCTTCTAATCCT